>JANWKW010000016.1 GCA_025451135.1 Vulcanimicrobiia bacterium
CCCCCGGGGGGCGATAATAGTGGACAGCGCACTAGCGGCGCTTTGAGCGAATAATATAGGAAAAGATGATTTCGTGCAAATTAGTGAGGAGCGATTCCCTCACGCGCGCGCGCCGGTGTCCCGCTCGACGGCCGACTCCTCGTTGCCCCGGGCTTGACTCGGGGGGTATACTTGGCCCGTGAAAAAGCGCCTGATCATCGTCGAATCGCCGACGAAAGCCCGTACTATCAAGAAATTTCTGCCGGCGAGCTATATCGTCAAGGCGTCGGTCGGGCACGTTCGCGACCTGCCGAAGTCGACGCTGGGCGTCGACGTGGACAACGATTTCACGCCGAAATACCTGACGATCAAGGGCAAGGGCGACGTGATCAAGGAGCTCAAGGCGGCGGTCAAATCGGCGGACGACGTCTTCCTCGCGACCGACCCCGATCGCGAAGGCGAGGCGATCGCGTGGCATCTGGCCGAGCTCCTGAAACTGCCCGACGCCAAGCGCATCGAGCTCCACGAGATCACCAAGGCGGCCGCGCTGGAGGCGATCGCTCACCCCCACAAGATCGACATGGACCGGGTCAACGCGCAGCAGGCGCGCCGGATCCTCGACCGTCTGGTCGGCTACAAGATCTCGCCGCTGCTCTGGGCGACGATCCGCGGCGGCCTCTCGGCCGGGCGCGTGCAGTCGGTCGCGGTCAAGCTGATCGTCGATCGCGAGCGCGAGATCGGGGCGTTCGTCCCGCGCGAGTACTGGTCGATCACCGCGCAGCTCGCGACCGGTCGCGAGCCGGCCCTCGTCTTCCCGGCCGACCTGATCGCGCACAAGGGCGAGAAGCTCGAGATCGTCAGCAAGGCTCAGGCCGACGCGGCACTGGCGGGGATCGAAGGAGCGGCCTATCGGGTCGCTTCCGTCAAACGGCGCGAAGTGCGCCGCAACGCGGCCGCGCCGTTCACCACCTCGACCCTCCAGCAAGAGGCCTCGCGCAAACTCCGTCTGCGCGTCCGCCGGACGATGCAGATCGCGCAGGCTTTATACGAAGGCGTCGACCTCGGAGCCGAAGGCACCCAGGGTCTGATCACCTATATGCGTACCGACTCGACCCGGATCAGCGATTCGGCCCGCGAGGAAGTGCGCGAGTTCATCCACGAGACCTACGGCGAGGCCTTCCACGGCGGCCGCACGTTCAAGATCAAAGAGGGCGCGCAGGACGCGCACGAAGCGATCCGCCCGACCTCGGTGCGCCGCACGCCGGACTCGCTCAAGGGCATCCTCAAGCCGCAAGAACTCTCCGTCTACCGCCTGATCTGGGAGCGGTTGGTGGCCTCGCAGATGTCGGCCGCGGTGCTCGACCAGACGACCGTCGACATCGATGCGAACGGCTACACGTTCCGCGCCAGCGGCAGCGTCGTGACGTTCGCCGGCTTCACCAAGGTCTACGAGGAAGGCAAGGACGACGACGCGCTCGAGCCCGCGCCGGCCGACGGCACGAAGAAGAAGGGCAAGGTCCGGCTGCCGGAGCTCAACGAGGGCGATGCGCTGGACTGCAGCGGCATCGACCCCAAGCAGCACTTCACCGAGCCGCCGCCGCGCTTCACCGAAGCCACGCTGGTCAAGGCGCTCGAAGAGAACGGCGTCGGCCGCCCCTCGACCTATAGCACCATCGTCGAGACGATCCAAGCCCGCGGGTACGTGGTGCAGGCCGAGCGGCGGTTCGCGCCGACCGACATCGGCATCGCGGTCAACGATCTGCTGGCAGAGCATTTCAAGGATATCGTCGACCTGCGCTTCACCGCGCAGATGGAAGGCGATCTCGACAAGGTCGCGGACGGCAACGGCGACTGGGTCGCGGTGCTGCGCGCCTTCTACGGCCCGTTCGCGATCGAGCTCGAAGAGGCCGAGAAGAAGATCCCTCGCGTCGAGCTCAAGGACGAACCCACCGACGAGATCTGCGTGAACTGCGGCAAGCCGATGGTCATCAAGACCGGCCGCTTCGGCCGGTTCATCTCGTGCACCGGCTACCCCGAATGCAAGACCACCAAGCCGATCCTCAAAGATACCGGCGCCAAGTGTCCCAAGGACGGCGGCTCGATCGTCGAACGCCGCTCGAAGAAGGGCCGGACGTTCTTCGGCTGCGCGAACTATCCGAACTGCGACTTCGTCTCGTGGGATCGCGTGATCGCCGAGCCGTGCCCGGTGTGCGGCTCGTACGTCACCGCCAAGGCCCGCCGCGGCGGCAACGTGCTGCTCGAATGCGCCGCGAACAAGGAACACGACGTCTCGATCCTCGGCGCGAAGCAGGAGCAAGCGGAGCAAGAACCCGTCGAGGTCTAGCGCGATGGAACGCTTGACGGTGATCGGGGGCGGCCTTGCGGGGTGCGAGGCGGCATGGCAGGCGGCCCGGCGCGGCGTCGCCGTGGACCTGTACGAGATGCGTCCGACCAAGAGCGGGCCGGCGCATCAGACGGACCGCTTGGCCGAGCTGGTCTGCAGCAACTCGCTGCGCGGGGCGGCGATCGAGAACGCGGTCGGGCTGCTCAAAGAAGAACTGGCGCGGCTGGATTCGATCATCATCACCTCGGCGCGCGAAGCGGCTGTGCCGGCCGGCGGTGCGCTCGCGGTCGATCGCGTGCTGTTCGCGCAAGGCGTCGAGGAGCGGATCGAGCGCGAGCCGCTGATCGCTCTGCACCGCGAAGCGGTCGACGCGATCCCGCTCGACCGCCCGGTCATCGTCGCGTGCGGGCCGTTGCCGAGCGACGAACTGCTGGCGAGCATCGACGCCCTGGTCGGCACGCGCATGCATTACTTCGACGCCGCCTCGCCGATCGTCGCTGCGGATTCGCTGGACGAGAGCCGGACCTACCGCAAGTCGCGCTACGAGAAGGGCGACGGCGACGACTACATCAACGTCCCGCTCGACCGCGAGCAGTACGCCCAACTGATCCACGACCTCAAGACGCTGCCGCGGCATCAGCCCAAAGACTTCGAGGCGGACGCCACCACCAAATACTTCGAAGGCTGTCTGCCGGTCGAAGAGATGGCCGACCGGGGCGACGAGACGCTGCGCTTCGGACCGCTCAAGCCGGTCGGCCTGCGCCATCCGGTCACCGGCATCACGCCCTACGCGGTCGTGCAGCTGCGCAAGGAGAACGCCGAAGGCACCGCCTTCAATCTGGTGGGATTTCAGACGCGTCTGACCTGGCCCGCGCAGAAAGAGGCGTTCGGCAAACTCCCCGGCCTGGAGAACGCGGAGTGGCTGCGCTTGGGCGTGATGCACCGCAACACGTTCCTCGACTCGCCGCGCTTGCTGGATGCGTCGCTGCGGCTGCGCGGCCGCGACGCGCTGTGGTTCGCCGGGCAGATCACCGGAGCCGAGGGCTACGTCGAAGCGGCCGCCTGCGGCATGATGACCGGCGTCCACGCGGCCCGGCAGATCCTCGGCCTGCCGCCGGTGACGTTCCCGCGCGAGAGCGCGCTCGGCGCGGTGGTCGCGCATCTGCAGAACACCACCACCCCCGACTTCCAACCGGCCAACGTCACCTGGGCGCCGTTCCCCGAGCTCGAACGTAAAGTGAAAGATAAAAAAGAGCGGCGCGGCCTGATGGCCGAACGCGCGCTGGCCGCGATCGACGCGTTCGCCGCCGCCAATTCATGAATTTTTCACGCCTCGCCGTTTAGCTAGGAGCAACAACGGAGGGACTCTATCATGAAGATGCGCCCACGCATCGTCGCGATCGCCGCTATGTCGGCGATGCTCCTGACCTCGAGCCTGCCGGCGTCGGCCGACGGGGCGCGCTCGCGATTCAGCGACATGAACAGCTACAACGGCGCGCCGATGCTCGGCATCACCAACGCCATGATCGCCGCGGGCGGCGGCGCGAAGCGCTTCGACGCGACCAGCTTGGTCGAGGTCCTCGCGGGCGATAAGACCGCGGCCGAGGTCGCCAAGCTCCAGGGCCAGTACGGCAAGGACAACGTCTCGTCGTTCCTCGAGGTCTTCGACTTCGTGGTCGCCGACGCGATCAGGATCGCGAGCGCAAAGCACGTCTCGCTCAGCGCGGCGCCGGATCCGTCGCCGTCCGACGGCCGGGCCCTGGCGGCCGCGCTCTACAAGACCGGCCTGACGCGCGGCTCGTTCGACGTCGAATAGATGCTCGACGGACTGGTCTCGCATCCGATCCATCTGCAAGTGATGGACTGGGAAGCGCTCCACCGCTCAAGGCAACATGCAGGGCATTGGGATGACCGAGGACGTCAGGGCTCGTGCGACGGCGAAGCAGATGACGGGGACCCCGATAGCTGCGACTCGATAGAGCGGTGAATACAGCGGCATCGTGAATTGCGGCGTGCCGCGCGAGAACGTAGCGACGATATCGGCTGCCGGCAAGAGCAGCGCGACGATGATCGGGACCCCGAGAACGATAGCGCCCATCGGCGCGCACGGACCGTGGTCGAGTCCGAGGCAGATCGCCACCAGGCTCGGAAAGGTCGCCCAAAAGATGGCCCGCCTGCGCGCGCTCCTGATCACTTCCTCGCTGCCGTCGCGAGGAGGAACGGTCCGCAGATCGTCCGGAGGCGCCACGGATGCGAGCGTTCCCGGACCGTTGCGGCTTTCCATGCCCCGAGGCGACCGCCAGGCGACCGGCGGGGGCGTCCGTAACAGTACGGACGTGAAACCCTCGGCTCGGAGCTGGGGTACTGGAGCGCGATGAGAATTCGATCGACGACGATTTTGGCGGTCCGGCGGAACGGCCAGCTGGCGATAGCAGGCGACGGCCAGGTGACCCTGGACAAGATCGTGATGAAGCACGGCGCCCGTAAGGTCCGCAAGATCGCCGGCGGCAAGGTGATCGTCGGTTTCGCCGGCTCGGCCGCCGACGGGATCACCCTGCTCGAGAAGTTCGAAGGCAAGTTCAGCGAGTTCAAGGACCTGACGCGCGCCGCCGTCGAGTTGGCCAAGGACTGGCGCCAGGACCGGGCGCTCCGTCGCCTCGAGGCCCTGCTGATCGTGGGTACGACCGATCACATCTACGTGCTCTCCGGCACCGGCGACGTGATCGAACCGGACGAACCGATCGCCGCGAGCGGGAGCGGCGGCGCG
>JANWKW010000017.1 GCA_025451135.1 Vulcanimicrobiia bacterium
ACCGTCTCGTACGTGACCACGACGAACACGTAGGCGAGCCCGCCCGCGAGCCACGTCCAGAGCAGCGAACGGCTGCGCGCCTGCGCGAACGGGATCAGCAGTCCGAGCCCGACGAGCGCGACCGGCGCGACGATCGCGCCGAGCATGGTGCGTTCGAGCAGGCCGAGCATCTGCCAGAAGATGCCGAGCTTGGCGAGGAACGCCCCGCCGTTCGTGAGCGCGGCCCCGAGGAGCGGCATCACGTGGATCGACATGATCCCGCTGCTCCAATGCCATTCGGCATGCGAAGAGACGTCGTGCTGGTACCAGGCCAAGATCGCGAGCGGGACGACGAAGAAGACGGCCAGCCGGGCGACCGGCATGGTGCGGCCGTTGCGCCAGCGCGCGATCGCGATCGCCAGAAGGGGCAGCAGCGCGACCAGCGAGACCGGCTTGGCGAGATAGGCGAGCGTCAGCAGCGCGGTCGTCCCGGCGACGCGTCGCCACCCGGGCGCCTCGTCTTCGACCAGCATGCGCGCGCCCAGATAGAGCCCGATCGTGAGGAAGAACACCATCGTCGCATCCGGCGTGAACGTGCGCCCGTAGTAGACCGCGCCCGGCATCACCGCATAGGCGAACGCCGCGGTCAGCCCGGCGACGGGGCTCGAGAAGAGCCAGCGCCCGAACGAGGCGAGCACGCCGACGGTCGCCAGACTGAATCCGATCGTGAGCAGGCGGCCGAAGATCTCGTGGATGCCGACGATCTTGTAGAGCGTCGCGGCCAGGAACGGCACGATCTGCAGCTCCAGCTCGACGTAGTTCGGCGGCGCGCCGTCGTAGTTGGTCTGCGGATAGAGCGGGTTGAAGTTCAGGAGCGCGAAGTTGCGCGCGATCGCCGCCTCGTCGCCCTGACGCCAGTTCGGGTGATCGAAGATCGGGTCGTGGATGCCTTTGAGCCGCAGGACGAATCCCAGCAGGATGGCGACGCCGGTCGCGATCGCGAACCCGTGCTTGCGCAGTACCATCATCAGTTGAGGTGCTTGAACGTCCAATATTTGTTCAAGAAGAAGTTGACCACGACGCCGCCGACGGTGGCGACCAGCCACATCTTATGACCGTAGCCGAGATAGCCGTGGAGCAGTACGCCCAGGCCGAGCGCCACGATCAGCGCGATCAGCGAGACGGTCAGGAACTGCGCGCCCTCGCGGACGGCGTGGCCGGTCGAGCGGAACGTCCAGATCCGGTTGAGATAGTAGTTCGAGACGCCGCCGGCCATGAAGCCGGCGGTGTAGATCAGGTCGTAATGCAGCCACTGGGCGTGGCGCGGGTCGACTCGCTGGAGCAGCGTGAAGATGATCAGGTTGACGAGCGTGCCGGAGAGCCCGACCACGGCGAACTTGGCGAACTGGCGGACGCCGCGGCGTTGGGTCACGGATGCGATCACGTCAGGCTACCCAATACCAATCGGCGAAGAGGACGGTGAAGAGCCCCAGTAGGGGCAGCGAGAACGCGACGATGGCGTTGTTGATCCAGGGCTTCTCCCCCCAGCGAGCGAGGATCGCGAACATCGGGAAGAGCACCAGTGCGAAGCGCGGCATCGACATCAGGCTCGAGGTCGACATCGGGATCAGCACCGAGAGCCCCATGTAGGCGATGTAGGACGGGCGCAGGCGCCGCCAGCCGCCGATCAGCACCACGATCATCAGCAGGGTGAAGCCGATCTCGAGCGATTCGTTGGCGGCGACCTGGCCCGCGGTCGTGTGGATCAGCTTCGAGAAGGCGTCGGCGAACGCGACCCAGGGCGGCGCGAAGTGCCGGTTCCAGTGGATCTGCACGTGCGAGAAATAGAGCGGATCGCCGCGCAGCACCCAGAGATAGGCCATGTAGACGAACAGCCCGGCCGGGATCAGGATGACGGCCAGCGCGCTCGCTACGCCCTCGCGCACGTGCGTGCGGTACGTGCCCCACCACTCGATCGCGAACGGGACCGCCAGGAGCACGCCTTCGGAGCGGGTCAGCGCGGCCAGGAAGCCGATCGCGCCGGCGTGCCACCACTTGTGCTCGCGCATGTAATAGAACGACGCGACGGTCAGGAAGAAGAAGAGCGATTCGGTGTAGACGGCCGAGAAGAACACCGCCGACGGGAAGATCGAGACGTAGAAGATGGCCCGCCGGGCCACCGCACGGTCGAACTCGTGCTCGAGCAGTTTGTACAGATAGAGCAGGCCGAAGAAGAACGACGCGTTGGAGATCAGCAGGCCGGCGATCAAATGGTTGCCGGTCAGTGCGCCCAGGATCCGGATCAGCAGCGGATAGAGCGGGAAGAAGGCCATGTCGGTCCCGCCGTAGCCTTTGGTCGCGACGTCGAGATAGTGGACGGCGTCCCAGCGGCCCCAGACCGCGAGCATGGTGTGGGTCGATTCGCTGACGTGCGAGCCCGCCCGCTGACCGATGATGACCGCGGCCAGCTCCGCGATCACGATGATCGCGATCCGGGTGACCAGAAAGTCGACCAGCACTTCGCGGACGGTCTGATTGAAGCGGGCCGCGATCGCGACCTTGGCGATCGCGAAGAGCCCGAGGCAGACCACCAGCACGCGCGCGCCGTGCGTCAGCTGCGCCGGCAGCGCGAACGTGAACCACAATAGGATGAACGGGATCCACGTCTAGGCGTCGTACTGGAGGGCGCGATTGAACGTGATGCCGCCCCGGCGAGCGAAGTAGTGGCAGTAGGCCAACCACAGCCAGACGGCGACCAGCGCGCCGCCCAGGGCCGCGAGCGGCAACGCCAGGTTCGAGAGCGTCTCGTCGTGGCGCGGCACGATGGCCGCATACCAGCCGAAGAACCCGAGGGTGAGCCCCGCCAGAACGACGGCGACCAACGGCGACCAGCCGGCGGTCAGCAGTTCGTCGAGGATCGGCGGCCGCGAACGCGGGGCGGCATCGGAAGCGCGAGAAGACACGGGCCGTTCCTCTTTACCGAGGCGTCCCCGGACTCCCGCGAGGGAATGCGTGGTCCCGCCTGGTAGCCACAAGCATGGCTTCAACCCATAGCAATCCGATCGACGGGCTCGATTTCGTCAAAGTGACCGAGAGCGCGGCTCTGGCGGCGTCCCGTTGGATGGGACGAGGCGAACGGGACGAAGCCGACGGCGCCGCCGTCGAGAAGATGCGCGAGGCGCTCGGCGAGATGGATATCTCGGGGCGGATCGTGATCGGCGAGGGCGAGCGCGACGAAGCCCCGATGCTCTACATCGGCGAAGAGGTCGGTCGCGGCGGCCACGAGGTCGATATCGCGGTCGATCCGGTCGAAGGCACCAATCTGGTCGCCAACGGCCTGCCCAACTCGATCGCGGTGATGGCCATCTCCGAGCGCGGCGGATTGCTCCACGCGCCCGACTCGTACATGAAGAAGCTGGCGGTCGGCCCGAAGGCCGCGCCCTACGTGCACATCGACGCGCCCGTCCGCGAGAACCTCGAAGCGGTCGCGAACGCGCTCGAAAAGCCGATCAACGAGATCTGCGTCGTGATCCTCGACCGCCCGCGCCACGCCGAACTGATCCGCGACGTCCGCGAATCGGGCGCGCGCATCAAGCTGATCTCCGACGGCGACGTGGATGCGTGCATCGCGACCACCATCGAGTCGACCGGCGTGCACGTGGCGATGGGCACCGGCGGCGCGCCCGAAGGCGTGCTGGCGGCGGCCGCCATCAAGTGCCTGGGCGGCAACTTCATGGGACGCCTGCAGCCGCGCAGCCCCGAAGAAGCGCAACGCGCGCGCGACATGGGCTTCGGCGATCTGGATCGCGTGCTCACCCTCGACGATCTGGTGATGAGCGATCGCGTGGTCTTCTGCGCGACCGGCGTGACCGACGGCGATCTGGTCCGGGGCGTGCGGTTCTTCGGCAACCACGCCAAGACGCACTCGATCCTGGTCAACTCGGCCGGCACGGTGCGCTTCATCGAATCCACCCACCGGCTCGGCGCGCGTCCACGCGGATTATGAATCGCGTCGCCTACGACCTGGTGGTCGTCGGAGCCGGCTCCGGCGGATACGCCGCCGCGCGCACCGCGCGCGAATTGGGCGCGACCGTCGCGCTGGTCGATAAGGGTCCGCTCGGCGGTCTGTGCATCCTGCGCGGCTGCATGCCGAGCAAGACCCTGCTGGCCTCGAGCGACGCTCTCCACGACGTGCGGCAAGCGGGCGAGCTGGGCGTTCGCGCGTCGGGCATCGCGATCGATGTCGATCACATCGTCGCCCGCAAGCGCGAGCTCATCAAGGGCTTCGCCGACTATCGCGTCGAGGGCATCGAGACCTTCCCGGTCTACATGGGCGACGCGACGTTCCTCTCGCCGACGGAAGTCCAGGTCGGCGACGACACCGTGCTCGAAGGCAAGAAGTTCGTCGTCGCGACCGGCAGCGTCATCGCGACGCCCGCCGTTCCGGGCCTCGACGAGGCCGGTTACTTCGATTCCGATGCCGCGCTCGACCGCGCGACCATCCCCAAACGACTGATCGTGCTGGGCGGCGGCTACGTCGCCTGCGAACTCGGACAGTACTTCGCGCGGATGGGCGCGCGTACGACGATGATCATCCGCGCGCCGCACCTGCTCTCGGGCGCCGATCGCGACATCGGCGAGGCGCTGACCGGCTACTTCCGCGACGAAGGCATCGAGGTCGTCTCGGGCGCCCAGCTGGTCCGGGTCGAGAAGAACCCCGACGGAAGCCGCACGGTGCACGTCTCGCTCGACGGCGTTCCGCTCGCGATCGAGACCGACGAGATATTCAACGCGCTGGGCCGCACGCCCAACGTCGAGGGCCTCGGCTTGGAACGCGCCGGCGTCGACGTCCATCCGAAGACCGGCATCACGATCGACGACACCATGCGCACCTCCAACGAGAACATCTTCGCGGTCGGCGACGTGACCGGCCAGTACGCGCTCGTCCACGTCGCGATCTATCAAGGCGAGATCGCCGCCCGCAACGCCTTCCGGGGCGGCTGCGAGAAGGCGACCTACGACCTGGTCCGGGCCCACACCGTCTTCTCCGAGCCGCAGGTCGCCGTGGTCGGCATGACCGAACGCGAGTTGGAACGCGACGGCGCCCACTACGTGGTCGGACGCTACGAGTTCGCCGAGCACGGCAAGGCGATGACGCTCGGACGCACGCAGGGCTTCGTGAAGATGATGGCCGATCCCGACGACGGCCGGATCCTGGGCGCGGCCGTGATCGGACCGTACGGCTCGGAGCTGATCCACGAGATGATCGTCGCGATGAACTACCGGGCGACCGTCCAGGAGTTCATGCGCATCCCGCACCTGCATCCGACGCTCGCGGAGATCTGGACCTACCCGGCCGAAGAGTGCGCGGAGCAGATCGGCAAGAGCACCGCTATGGACCAACAGATGGAGATCGCGACGAGTGCTCACGTCACCTAGGGTCGCGATCCTTCAGTCCAAGCCGCGCAAGGGCGCGTACGCCGAGAATCTGCGCGCCGCGGGTGAGGCGTTCGCGCAGATCGTCGCCGGCGGCGGCGCCGACCTGGTGGTGCTGCCCGAGGGCGCGCTGACCGGCTACTTCCTCGAAGGCGCGGTCTACGAACTCGCGCTGCCGGTCTTCCGGATCGCCGACGACCTGGCGCGGACCTGGCGCGAGGCCGGCGGCGCGCGCGCGGATATCGTCAGCGGATTCTACGAGGACGACGGCGGCACGTACTACAACAGCGCGATCTTCGTCGAGGTCGACGCGATAGGCGAACGGATCGCGCACGTGCACCGCAAGCTGTTCCTGCCGACCTACGGCGTGTTCGACGAGGAGCGCTTCCTCTCGCGCGGCCGCAGCCTCAAGACGTTCCAGACGCGCTTCGGCCGGGCCGCGATGCTGATCTGCGAGGATATCTGGCACTCGATCGTGCCGACCATCGCCGCGCTCAAGGACGCCCGAATCCTGATCGTGCCGAGCGCCGCACCGGGTCGCGGCATCGAAGGAACTCGTGACGAACTGACATCTGTCACGCACTGGCGCAACATCCTTACCTCGACCGCGGCCGAGCACGGCGTCTACATCGTCTATGCGGGCCTGACCGGTTTCGAAGGCGGGAAAGGGCTCTCGGGTTCGTCGGCAATCGTGGACCCATTCGGCCGATTGGTCGTCCAGACGAACATGACCGAGCCCTGCATCGTGGACGGGACGCTCGACATGGACGAGGTCGATATGGCGCGCGCATCGATGCCATTGCTCGGCGATCTACGCAGCGTCTTGCCCGATCTGCTGCTCGACGACGAACTTCCACTGCCGCGCGGTAGGCACGATGCTCACGGTCGTTAGTCACGCCCTCGACGACGACGTCACCCCGCCGCGCATCAATGGCCGGGTCGCCGCCGACTGGCTGACGCATTTCATCCTCGATGAGATCCGCACGCGCCGCGCCATGAATGCGGCCGTCATCGGCCTCTCGGGCGGCGTCGACTCCGCCGTCACCGCCTATCTATGCGCCCGCGCGTTGGGACCGCAGAACGTGCACGCCTTCCGGCTGCCGTACGCGACCTCGAGTCCCAGCAGTCTGGACGACGCGCAGACGGTCGCCGACGCGCTCGGCATCCACCTGCGCACGATCCCGATCACCGGTGCGGTCGACGGGTACCTGCAGTACGAGCCGGATGCGGACGCGCGCCGTCGCGGCAACGTGATGGCTCGCACCCGGATGCTGGTGCTCTTCGACCAATCGGCCAAGCTGGGCGGGTTGCCGGTCGGTACGGGCAACAAGACGGAGCGGATGCTCGGATACTTCACCTGGCACGCCGACGACACGCCTCCGATCAATCCCCTCGGCGATCTGTTCAAGACCCAGGTCTGGGCGCTGGCGCGGTATCTCGGCGTTCCGGCCGCGCTGATCGACAAAGCGCCGAGCGCCGATCTGGAAGCGGGCCAGACCGACGAAGGCGACCTCGGCATCACCTATGCCAGGGCCGACGCGATCCTGCGGGTGATGCTGCTCGGGTACAACGACGCGCAACTGGTCCGGCGCGGCTTCGATCCGGCGGACGTGGCGGTCGTGCGGCGGCGGGTGGAATCGACGCATTGGAAGCGGCATCTGCCGACCACCGCGATGCTCAGCAACACCGCCATCAACGAGTTCTACTTGCGGCCCGTCGACTTCTAGCGATGGATGTCGAACTGCTCGCCATCGGAACGGAACTGCTGCTGGGCCAGTTGGTCGACACCAACACGCCGTACGTCGCCGCGAGGCTGGCCGACGTCGGTGCCAACGTCTTCGCCGCGCACACGGTCGGCGACAATAAAGCCCGGATCGCGGCGGCGATGCGCGCGGCGCTCGAGCGGGCCGACGGCGTGATCACGACCGGCGGCCTGGGCCCGACCGTCGACGACATGACGCGCGATGCCGCCTGCGAAGCCCTCGGTCTGGAATCGGTCCTCCACCAGCCTTCCGTCGATGCGATGAAGGCGATGCTCGCGAGCATGGGGCGCCCGGAACGGGACCTGGAGAACAACCTCGGTCAGGCCTATACGCCGGTCGGCTCGTACGTGCTCGAGAATCCCAACGGGAGCGCGCCAGGGTTCGTGGCGTTCGACGCGCGGGGCAAGTTCGTCGCCAGCATGCCGGGCGTTCCGTCGGAGATGAAGGCGATGCTCGCGGAGCGGCTGATCCCCTACCTGCGCGAGCGCTACGACCTGCGCGAGCGGATCACGACGGCCGTCATCCATACCATCGGGATCGCCGAGGCCGAGATCGACCGACGCATCGGCGATCTGTTCGCGACGCTCGAGAACCCTAAGATCGCGGTGCTCGCGCACGGCTACACCTGCGACGTCAAGGTGATGGCCAAGGCCGGCTCGGCCGCCGGCGCCGAAGCGCTGATCGCCCCGGTGCGCGCAGAGTTGGAGGGTCGGCTCGAAGGCTACGTGTACGGCCGCGACGCGGAGACGATCGAGGGTGCGGTGCAGCGCGAGCTGCTGCGCCGCGGGCAGACGATCGCGGTCGCCGAATCGTGCACCGGCGGCCGGGTCGCCTCCGGGCTGACCGCGGCGCCCGGCTCGTCGGCGGTCTTCGTCGGCGCCGTCGTCGCGTACGATAATGCCGTGAAGCGCGTCGAGCTCGACGTGCCGCCGGCCGTTCTGACCGAGCACGGCGCCGTGAGCGAAGAGACCGCCCGCGCGATGGCGGCGGGCGTACGCGCGCGCCTCAAGACGGACGTCGGGTTCGCGACCACCGGAATCGCCGGACCCGGCGGCGGAAGCGAGCAGAAGCCCGTCGGCCTGGTGTGGTTCGCCCTCGCGCTACCGGATGGGCGCTCGGTCGCTCAAAAGATGAATTTTCGGGGCGACCGCAACGCGGTCCAAACGAGGGCGAGTATCTATGCGTTAGGGATGTTGTGGAAAGGTCTGAGACTATGATGCGTCGCGTTCTTGCCATCGTCACGTGTATCGCGCTCGTCGCCTGCGGCGGAGGCGGCGGGGGGTCGTCGTCCGGCGGCGGCGGCGGAGGCTCGTTCACGCCTCCGACGCCCACACCCACGCCGACGCCGACGCCGACGCCTGCGCCCGGAGCGACGTCGCTGCCGGCCGCGCAGTCCGCGTGCACCTATACCAACGCGGGCCCTCAGAGCGTCGTCGAGGCGTCGATCCCGGCGACGACCGTACGGCGAATGGTGCGCGTGCCGAACGGCCCGCGCTACGTCCCGGGCGTGCTTGAAGTGATGCACGCGAACGGCGAGCCGCTCACCATCGTGCGGGTCGATCCGGGAACCGAGGCGAGCGCGGCCAGCAGTCTTCGCGCGAAACCCGGCGTCACCGCGGTCGTGCAAGCGCAATACCGGCATCTCGAGACCGCCGGCGTCTACGCCCCGAACGATCAATACTGGAGCCACGCCGGCACCGGCGCGCCGCCGTTCTATCAAACGGACGCCCAAGGCGGTCAATGGGACATGCACCTGATCTGCGTCTCGCGCGCCTGGGGCTACTCGCAATCCGCCGGCAACACCTTCGGGGTGACGCCCGGCGTGCTGGCCCCCAATGTCAAGATCGCGATCATCGACACCGGCGTCGACACCACCCATCCCGACCTCGCCGGGAAGGTCGTCTACCAGGCGACCTACGTCAACGGCTTCCAGGGCAACACGGTGCACGACGATAACGGGCACGGCACGAACGTCGCGGGCATCGCCGCCGCGGCCACCAACAACGCCTACGGTTTCTCGGGAGCGGGCTTCAATGCGGCGATCATGGCCTATCGCGTCTTCCCCGACCCGCCGGCGGGCTGCTCGGGGAACGCATGCGAGACCAACGCTTCCACCGCCGATATCGATCTGGCCATCAACGACGCGGTCGCGCATGGCGCCAACGTCATCAGCCTCAGCCTGGGCGGAGCGCCGACCGGCACGTGCACGACCGATCCCGGGGAAGTGCCGGAACAAGCCGCGATCACGGCCGCGATCGCGGCAGGTGTGGTGGTCGTCGCCGCATCCGGCAACGAGTCGGCCGCGAAGCTCGACTGCCCGGGCGGGGACGCCGGCGTGATCGCCGTCGGGGCCTCGGCGCTCACCGACACCGGCCTGGGAACGGCCGTCACCGGCGAGCATATCGCCTCGTACTCCAACTACGACGCGAGCCGGCCGGCGACGTGGGGCGTCACCGCACCCGGCGGCGATCCGAGCGGCAGTTCCGATGCCGACTTCTACCACTGGATCGAGAACATCTGGACCTCGACAGAGACGGATACCACCGGCGGCAACCCGTGTGCCGTCGACACCTTCGGCGAGGTCGGCAACTGCCGTATCCTGATCGCCGGAACGTCGCAAGCCACGCCCCACGTCGCCGGCATCGTCGCGCTGATGCTTGGAGCGCACCCCGGCCTCGCGCCCGCGACCGTCGGGCAGTATCTCTGCAGCACGGCTTTGAATATCGGTGATACGAAGCAAGGTTGTGGGCGGGTCGACGCCTATCGCGCCGTCGCCCGCGCGCTGGGCGACGCGTCCGTACCCTAGCCGGACGACAGGAGGCCTATGCAGGCGCAGGTCTACGAGTACCGCCTCATCGCCGAGGCGATCCCGCAGATCGTCTGGATCTCGGATCCGCAGGGGCTAGCGGAGTTCTTCAACGCGCGTTGGTTCGAGTACACCGGCCTCGGCCCGGACGAGTGTGTCGGCGACGGTTGGGCCCAGGCGGTCCATCCGTCGGATGCGGCCGCGGCGATCGCGCTGCGTCTCACGAGCCTGGAGTCCGGGGAGATGTTCGAGACCGAGTTCCGCCTGCGGCGGACCGACGGCGTCTATCGCTGGTTCTTGGTGCGGGCGTTGCCGATGCGCGACCCCGCCGGCGTCATCACCATGTGGATGGGCACCTGTACCGACATCGAGCAGCAGAAGCGGGCCGAACTCCAACTGCGCTTCCTGCTCGAAGCCGGTCGCGCCCTGGCGGCGTCGCTCGATCCGTCGAGCCTGGCGCGAGACCTCGCCAAGCTGGTCGTGCCGCAGATGGCCGACTACTGCCAGATCTTCGCGCTCGAGAGCGGCGCGCTCGCGCCCCTCGCGATCGTGCACCACGATCCCGCGATCGCCTCGGTCCTCCACGAGATCGACGAACGTTTCCCGATCTCGCCGGAGTCGCCGGCGATCCAATACCTCTTCGAGGCCCGCGAACCGGTGGCCGTCCCCGACGTCACCCAGAACATCCGCGACATGAGCGCCCGCAGCCCCGAGCATCTCGTGCTGCTCAACAAGGTCGGCGCGCGCTCGTCGATCGTCGTGCCGCTGCTGGCCGGCGACCGTCCGTGCGGCTTGCTCTCGATGGTCTATGCGGAGTCCGGCCGGCGCTACGGTGCCGAGGACATCGGCGTCGCCCGCGAGATCGGCGCGCGCTTGGCGGCGGCGCTGGAGAATGCGAGCCGCTACCAGCGCGAACGCCGGGTCGCGGACACGCTGCAGGACGCGATGCTCCCGAACACGCTGCCGCGCGTCGAGGGCGCGCGCCTGCACCACAACTATCAGCCCGGCGAAAGCGATCTCCAGGTCGGCGGCGACTGGTACGACGCCTTCGAACTGCCCGACGGCACGATCGGCATCTCGATCGGCGACGTGACCGGGCACGGGTTGGCCGCCGCGGTGGTGATGGGCGAGATCCGGCAAGCGATCCGCTCGGCCGCGATCGAGGCGATCGATCCGCGCGGCGTGCTGGACCACGCCGACCGCACGCTGCGTCTCGCGCACCCCGACACGATCGCGACCGCCGGCTTCGGCATCTACACGCCGTCGACGCGCACCCTACGCTACGCCCAGGCGGGCCATCCGCTGCCGCTGATCTGCGACCCCGACGGTTCGATCGCCACCCTCCACGCCGAAGGCCTACCGCTTGGCATGCGCGATCTCGGCACCGGCACGCAGACGGAGGCGGTGATCGCACACGGCGCGCTGGTCGCGCTCTACACCGACGGTCTGGTCGAGTTCGATCGCGATGCCGAGGTCGGCGAACGCGATCTGCGAGCCGCCCTGCGCGCGGAGCGCGCCGACACCAGCGCCAATCCCGCGCTCGGCATCTATCGCCGGATCAACACCGCCCGCAGGCAGTTGGCCGACGATGTCGCGATCCTGACGCTCCAGGTCGAATAGTCGCGGGCTCCCGCGCTCGACCGGTTACGCTCCGAAGCCGACCTTCGCGAGGACCTTTTGCGTTGCGACTGCTTCGGCGAACGTCGGGAGGATGCTCGTGCCGGTCTCGATCTGGTCGATCCAGGCGTCGTAGAGTTCCATGAGCATGGGGACGTGCGGGTTGACGGCTTTGAACTTGGCGTACTTCGAGGGCTTGCAGTCGAGCTCGTTGGTCTCGTCGTCGTCGACGCTGAAGAGTTGGAGTTCCGTCAGGCCGGTGCCGCTGGCGATGGCGGTGCGGTTCTCGGCGTGGACGGCGAGCGTGAACTGGTCGACGGCCGCGGTGCCGTCGACCGTGAGGCGAGCGACCAGTCCGTCGCCGTAGTCGATCAATGCGAAGGCGCCGTCGTCCACGGTGCTGGCGAACTCGCCGGCCGCATCCTGTCGCGTGGGGTTGGCGCAGCGGAGGATGCCGGTCGCGCTCTTGGGCGGACGCCCGGCCGTCCAGGTCGCGCTGTCGATCATGTGCGAGAGCAGCGCGCCGGCCATGCCGCCGCCTTTCTCCTTTTCGAACCACCAGCCGCGCGCGCGGCGTCCGTCTTGGCGCAGGAAACCGGCGAGGTGGGTCATCTCGATCTCGCGCAGCGGCGCGAGGTGGCCGTTCGCGACCAGTTCCTTGATCGCGGTGCGCTGCGGGACCCAGCGGAACTCATGTACCACGCCGCAGGCGACCTTCGAAGCCTTCGATGCGGCCAGCATCGCCTCGGCGTCGGCGACGTTCAGCGCGAACGGCTTCTCGCAGAGCACGTGCAGATTCTTGGCGATAGCGCCCAGGACCGCGTCGCGGTGCGCGAACGGCGGCGAGGCGACGATCACGCCGTCGAGTGCGATGCCGCTGCCGAGCATCTCTTCGCACGACGTGAAGGCATGGGCGATGCCGCGTTCGGCGGCGGCCGCGCCGGCGCTATTGGGCGAGGCGAGCGCGACGCAATCGAAGCGCGGGTGGGCGGCCAGCGCCGGCAGGTGGGCCTTGACGCCGAAGCCGCTGCCGACCAGGCCGATCGTATAGATGTCGCTCATCCGGGTCTCTCCGTCTGTTGGCTGATGATGGAATCGAGGATGTCGATGGCGCGATAGAGCTGCCGCTCGGCGATCACCAGCGGCGGCGCGATCGTGACGGCGTTCCCCTCGGGGCCGGCCTGGAGCGCGATCACGCCGCGCGCGAGCGCGCCTGCGACCACGCTTTCGGCGACGGCCGCGTCCGGGAAGTCGATCGCCCACAGCAGCCCGCGCCCGCGGATCTCGCGGACGACCGCGTGCGAGCGGAGCGCGTCGAGCCGGCCGGCGAGTTCGTGTCCGAGCTTGTCGGCGTAGGCGGGCAACTGCAGGCGGTCGAGCTCGTCGATGGTCGAGAGCGCGGCGGCGCAGCCCAGCGGGTTGCCGAGATAGGTCGACGTATGCAGCGCCTCGCCGCGCGAGACCGGCCAGGCGTCCATGATCGCATCGCTCGCGATCGCGGCGCTGATCGGGAAACCGCCGCCCATCGCTTTGCCCAGGCAGAGGATATCCGGCACCGCCTTCTCGCGTTCGAACGCGAACCACGTGCCGGTCCGTCCGAAGCCGGTGTAGATCTCGTCGAAGATCAAGAGCAGGCCGCGCTCGGTGCAGAGCTTGCGCAGCGCGGCCAGATAGCCGGATGGCGGCACGATCGTGCCGGCACGGCCCTGGATCGGCTCGACGATGATGGCCGCGAGATCCGCGCGCTTACCCAGCTCGTCGATCGTGCGCGCGATCGCGGCCTTGGCCGAGGTCGCGTCGTCGCCGAAGAAGCCCGGGTAGGTCAGTTCGAGGTTGTTGCCGCTCGCGACGGCGCCGGCGAACGGCGCGCGGAACTTCTCGATGCCGCAGACCGCGAGCGATCCGAGCGAGAGCCCGTGGTAGGCGCCGCGGAAGTAGCCGAAGGC
>JANWKW010000018.1 GCA_025451135.1 Vulcanimicrobiia bacterium
CGCTTTGCGGACGTTGGCTTGGGCGGCGATCCAGAACCGGTAGAACGCGTAGACGGCCGCCAGCGAGAAGAACACCACGAAGCCTTCCGGCGTCGCGATCCGCGACTGCACGAAGTGCATGCCGTCGAACAGGAAGAAGCTGGTCGCGATCGTCGCGAAGACCACCGAACCGGTGATGCGCTTGGCGAAGACGTAGAGCAGCACGATCACGAGCGCCCCGAAGACCACGTCCAGGAACCGCCAGCCGGTCGCGTTGTCGCCTCCGTGCAGGCCGCCGAAGAGCATCATGGAGAGCGTCACCAGCAGCTTGGTCAGCGGCGGGTGGGTGTTCTCGTAGATCGGGAGGTTCTTGCTCAGGTACTCCTCGCCGGCGCGCGCGAAATAGATCTCGTCGAAGATCTTCTCCCCGATCGCGTTGTAGTTGACGTACGAGAGCACGAACGAGACGACGCCCAGACCGCCGGCGATCGCCCAATCGATCCAGCTCCGCATCCCGACCAGGCCCTCGCGCGGATCGAACCAGCGCCGCCCGATCGCAGCGCTCTCGACCGGTCGGGCCGCAGTCCGCGGCTTGCCGGCGGCCCCGGACGGCTGCGCGGCGACTTGCGCGTCGGATGCGTCCGATGCATCGACGCCCAAGAACAGATAGCCGAGCACGAAGAACGTCGCGACGTTCACCAGCGCGAGCGCGTGGGAGACCCAGCCCCAAAGGTCTTGAGCGTCGACCGACAAGTGCTGCTCGAGCGCGGCCATGTACTGCAGCGAGTACTGCAGATTCAGCCAGGTGACGACGCTGAAGATCAGCGCGGCCCACAGATAGCGGCGCGCCAACGGGATCGCGGCGATGGTGAAGAGCAGCCCGTCGAAGATGTACCGTTCGTGCATCCGCGACGCGAGCATGAAGAACGCGACCAGCAGCAGCGCGGCGCTCTCGACGAACGCTTGAGCCGTCTTCGTCTGGACGTAGCGCCACAGGATCAGAGCCGCCGCGCCGGCGGTCAGTGCCCACGCCCAGACGGCCTGCGGGAAGAACAGCGTCGGCAGCATATCGGACTGCCAGAACTTCTGCTTGATCGCCCACAGGTTGAACGCGTTGATCGTGCCGTACGGATATTGCGACACCCCGACGCGGTACTGGCCGGCCAGCCACCCGAAGGCCGCCACCGGATTCCAGGTCGGGTGGAAGGGCAGCGTCAGGAGCAGGGTGACGATCAGACTCGCCCCGATGCCGGCGGCGGTCGCCCGCAGCCGCATCTCGCGCTTGTTCGCGTCGACGAACGCGAATGCGAGGAAGAGCGGGATCAGGATGGCGGCCTGCGGCTTGATCAGCAGCGAATAGCCGAAGAGCACCCAGGCGCTTCCGACGAACCACGGCGCGCGCACGGTCTCGTCGTCGGAGCGCAGCAGCAGATAGACCGCGAGCAGCGCGATGCCGCCGGAGATCGAATCGCCTTGGCCCCACATCGCCGAGATCAGGATGAAGACGGGGTTGAGCACGTAGAGCGCGGCCGCGCCGAGCGCCCAGCGTTCGTCGGCGAACCGGCGCACGAGCTTGTAGAGCAACAGCCCGACCGCCAAGTCCGCCAGGATCGCCGGGATCTTGACCATCAGCCGCAAGGCGAAATAGTTCGGATCGGCGTGCTTGAAGAACGTCTCCCAGAGCCATCCGATCGCGCCCAAGATATAAAAGTAGCCGGGCGGATAGTCCGCAAATCCGGCCTTCGCGTAGAACTGTCCGAAGCCGTGCTCGGCGAGCGTGAGCGACCACGACTGGAACGCCTGCACGTCGTTGTGGAAGCCGTCGCTGCCGATGAAGAGCAGACGCGCGATCAGCCCGACGATCAGGATCAGCCAGAGCGGTCGAGCGATCGTCTTCACGCCGGTGGGTCTCCTCCAAGCAGAAAGTCACGAACGCCGCCCTGCGGGTGGCGCTCGATACGAGCGAGATGTTCTGCGGAGGCCCGCCGGGCGGCCTCTCTGGCGCCCAAAGCATCGAGCGCGTCGACCACCCGGTCGACGTCGGCCCGGTCGAGCGGTTCGCCGCGCCCGTACGCCTGCGCCACCACCGAACGCGCCGCCGATTCCGGCCCCGAGAGCGCCCATGCGACCGGATAGGTCCACTTGCGTCGCGCGATATCGGTCCCCGGCTGCTTGCCGGTCGCATCCTCGCCGGCCCAGATGCCGTGCACGTCGTCGGCGATCTGAAAGGCCAGGCCGTACGCGCTGCCGAGCGCGCGGTACGTTCCGACTGCGTCATCGGTCCCGGCGCAGAGCGCGCCCAACTCTCCGGCGGCGGCGAAGATGGCGGCCGTCTTGCCGGCGATCATCGTCGTGTAGGCCGCCAGATCGACGTGCGGCTCGCGTTCGAACTGCAGGTCGAGCGACTGTCCGTCGCACATCGTCAGGTTCGCGCGCTGGAGCGCGTGGATCATGCGGACGACCCGGGCGGGCGGATGGTGCGCGCTCGCGTCGGCCAGCGCCAAGACGCTCCGCGCGCACAATGCGTCGCCGGCATTGAGCGCCTGGGGCACGCCGGAGCGCGCCCACAGCGTCGGACGGCCGTGGCGCAGCTCGTCGCGATCTTCGATATCGTCGTGGATCAGCGAGTAGTTGTGGACCATCTCGATCGCGACGGCCGCGTCGAGCGCGGCCTCGATCTCGCCGCCTTCGGCCTGCGCCGCGACCACGACCAGCCGCGGGCGCAGCCGCTTGCCGCGCCGAGCCGGCCCATACGCGCCGTAGCCGAAGTGATACGACAGCAGATCCGCGACGAGCGAGGAGCCCGGATGCGCGAGGACCGCCGCCTCGAGATGCGCTTCGAAGCGGTCAGACCAACTGGCCGACAACGTCGCCCTTGCGTTCGGCGCCTGCGTTACGAATTTCCACCGATGTTCTCCGCGAGCGCGGCGATCGCGCTCATGACGTCGTCGGTGAACTTCGCCAGATCGTCGCGGGTCGCTTTCCGGCCCTCGGGCAGCCGCAGCGGTGGGCCGAATGCGATCTTGATCTGACGCAACTTCTTGGCGTCGGCGGTCCCGACCAGCGCCGCGGGCACGACCGGCGCTTTCGAGAGCGATGCCAGCAGCGCGACGCCCTCGCGCGCCTGCACGGTACCGTCGAGATTGCGCGTGCCTTCGGGGAAGATCCCGATCGCGCCGCCCGCGCGCAGCACGTCGAGGGACCGCTTGATCGCCGCCGTCGAACTGCCCGCGCGGTCGACCGGATAGGCCCCGACCGCGCGGATCGCGGCCCCGAGCAGGGGGATGTCGAAGAGCTCGGCTTTCGCCATATACGCGAGCGGACGCGGGCAATACGTCCCGAGGATCGGCGGGTCGAGATACGACCGGTGGTTGCACGCCACGATGAGCGGGCCGTCCGGCGGGACGTTCTCGGTGCCGAAGGAGCGCGTGCGCCACAGCGCCTTGCCGGCGATGTCGATCGTGACCTTCGCGAGGTTGTAGAGGAAGAGGTTCACCGCGAGGCCTCGACGATCGCGCAGATCTTGTCGAGCACCTGATCTGCGGTCATCCCGCTCGAATCGATCTCGTGCGCGTCGGCGGCCGGCACCAACGGCGAGACCGTACGGTTGCGGTCGAGCCGGTCGCGTTCTTCGATCTCCTCGGAGAGCTGATGCGTCGAGACGTCGACGCCCGAGGCCTGATATTGCGCGAGCCGGCGTTCCACCCGCGCCGCCACGCTTGCCGTCAGGAAGATCTTCACGCGCGCACTCGGGAGCACGACCGTCCCGATGTCGCGGCCGGCCATCACGACCGGACCGGCGCCGGCGATGCGGCGCTGCTCCGCGACCATCGCCTCGCGGACGCCCGGATGCTTGGCGATCGTCGAGACGATGGCGGTCACTTCGTTGGATTGCAGGGTCTGCTCGTCGAGTTCCTGATCGCCGGCGAAGACGCGGAACCCGAGCGGCGAGGCGGCGTCGAGCGCGATGCGGACGGCGCGGTCGTGGCAGAGATGCAGGAGGGCCGGTTCGTTGTCCGCGTCCGTGCGCGTGTGCAGCGCCTCGAACGCGAGCGCCCGGTACATCGCTCCCGTATCCAGGTAGAGCACGTGCAGGCGCGCCGCGAGCTTCCGGGCGACGGTCGTCTTGCCCGATGCGGCCGGGCCGTCGATGGCGATTTGGAGGGGCGTGGTCACGACGCCGCGCATTCGCCCTCATGCGTCGCCGCGCCCTTTGGATCTCGCTTGGTTTCATCGTGCTCTTGGGCGCGGCACTGCGGCTCTACCAGCTGGGCGCGGTGCCGACCGAACTGACCTGGGACGAGCTCGACCTCTACAACTCGGCGCACAGCATCGCGACCACCGGCCACGACATCGACGGGACGCTGCTGCCCTACCTCTACTGTCCGATCGCGCGCAACCCGCCGATCTACGCGATCGCCGGCTACGCCTCGAGCCTGGTCCTGGGTGCGACCCCGTTCGGTCTGCGCTTCCCGGCCGTCATCTTCGGCCTCATCACCGTCCTGCTGGTCTTCGGGATCGCGCGCGAGCTGACCGGGCGCCGGGACGTCGCGCTCCTGGCCGCGCTCTTGACGGCCACCGGGCCGATCTTCATCCACTTCTCGCGGGTCGCGTGGGAGCCGACCTGCGAACTGCCCTTCCTGCTGGGCGGGCTCTACGCGCTCTTGCGCACCTTCCGGCGGGCCGACGAGGACGGCCGGCCCGGGCGGCCGTCGACCCGCGGACTCGCGATCGGCGCCCTGCTGCTCGGGTTGACGGCCTACACCTATATGGCCGGCTGGTTCTATTCGGTCTCGCTCGGTCTGGGTCTGCTCGCACTCAACTGGTTCCGCTTTCGCGATCGGCGCGCGCTCGGTTCGCTGGGTCTCGCGCTCGCGGTCTGGGCGATCGTCGCAGCGCCCGCACTGTGGGTCTGGTTCTTCGACCCGCACACGACCCAGTGGACCGGCCGGCTCTCGACCTTCGCCGGCGGCGTGAACGCGCAGACGCTCGGCGTCTTCGCGCACAACTACCTGGCGCATTTCCGCTGGTCGTACCTGGTCACGACCGGCGATCCGCAGCCCGGGCTGACGTGGCGTTACCTCGACGGCTTCGGCGCGCTCTTCGGCTGGGTCGTCCCGCTCGCGGCGCTCGGCGCGCTCGCCGCATTCCGGTACGTCCGAACGCGCTGGGCCGTCGTCTTCACGTACGCGTGGCTCGCGCTGTATCCGTTCGGCGGTGCGCTCACCGACGAAGGCGCTCCTAACGCGACGCGCACGCTGGCCGGCATGCCGGTCTTCTGCATCCTGGCCGCCATCGCGATCGCGATGCTCTTCGATCTAGCGGCGCGGCCGCGGGATAAGCGCGATCGCGAGGTCGCGACCGGGCTCGCGCGCGTCTTGCTAGTCGGCGGGATGATCTGGGGACTCGTCTCGTTCTCGACGTTCTATTTCGTGCGCTACAACCACGTCAACTCGAACGCGTGGTACTCCGGAAGTTCCGCGATGTTCGCGGCCCTGCTCGCGCACGCGAGCTATTACGACCGGATCTGCTACGCGGTGCTGCCCGCCTGGTTCCCGACCCAGAGCTACACGCTCTTCTACTTCCGCGACCGCGCGATCGAACAGATCCCGTACGCGGGGGATCCGGCCTGCAGCAAGCCGGGGACGCTGATCGCCACCGACCAGCACCACCCGGTCACCGCCCCGGGCTTCCTGCCGATCGCGACCATCCGCGATGTAGATGGCTCCATCTTCGCGAACATCAGCGGCAGACCGCGATAGGAGCGCGGGCGACATGGCGAAAGCGCGGGCGGTCTTCTTCTGTTCGGGGTGCGGGTTCGAATCCACGCGCTGGCTCGGCCGCTGCCCGCAGTGCGCCGCCTGGAACACCTTCGACGAGCGGCCGTTGGCGGGCGCGGGCGGTCGCGCGACCGCCCGCGCCGCGGTCCGCGCGAGCGCCCGCGGCCCGATCCCGCTCGGCGCCAACGAGTCGACCCGGGTCGAGCGGGTCACCACCGGCCTGCCCGAGTTCGACGCGGTGCTCGGCGGCGGCATCGTGCCCGGCAGCCTGACCTTAGTCGGCGGACCTCCCGGCGCCGGCAAATCGACGCTCGCGCTGCAGATCGCGGCGCGGCTGGCCGAAACGAGCACGGTCGTCTACGTCTGCGGCGAGGAATCGGCCGCGCAGGTCAAGCTGCGCGCGGCGCGTCTGCACGTCGCCTCCGATCTGCTGGTCTTCCCCGAGACCAACCTGCGCGCGGTGCTCGACCAGCTCGACGAGATCGGGCCGGCCGCGCTGATCGTCGACTCGATCCAGACGGTTTGGCTGCCCGAGTCGGAATCGTACGCCGGCAGCGTCGCCCAGATCCGCGACTGCACGCAGGCCCTGGTGGAGTTCTCGAAGCGGACCGGCTGCGCGACCTTCATCGTCGGCCACGTCACCAAGGACGGCGCGATCGCCGGACCGCGCCTGCTCGAACATCTGGTCGACACCGTGCTGTATTTCGAGGGCGAGAACAGCGGCGACTACCGCATCCTGCGGGCGTACAAGAACCGCTTCGGGTCGATCGACGAGATCTGCGTCTTCGGGATGCACGACGACGGCTTGCGCGAGATCGCCAACCCGTCGGAGCTGTTCCTCTCGCATCGGGGCGCGCGCCCGAGCGGCTCGTGCGTGGTCGCGTCGATCGTCGGATCGCGCCCGGTCCTCGTCGAGGTCCAGGCGCTCGTCGGCGAGACCGCATACGGCACGCCGCGCCGCTTGGCCAACAACGTCGATCCGGCGCGCCTGGCGATGATCCTGGCCGTCCTCGAGCGCCGCGTCGGCATGCACCTGGGCACCCAGGACGTCTACGCCTCGGTCGCGGGCGGACTGCGCGTGAGCGAACCGGCCGCGGATCTGGGCATCGCGCTCGCGATCGCATCGTCGTTCCGCAACATCCCGCTCGCGCCCGAAGCGGCCGCATACGGCGAACTCGGCCTGTCCGGCGAGCTGCGTCAGGTGAGCGCGGCCAATCGCCGCGACGCCGAGGCGCGCAAGCTCGGCTACACCACGCTCTATACGCCGCAGAACGCGCCGGATATCGCCCGGGCGATCGCGCTCGCGTTCGATCGTTGACGTTCGAACTCGTCCCCAACCTCTCCGAAGGACGCGACCCGGCGATCGTCGACGCCTGCGTGGCGGCCGTCGAGGCGACGGGCGCGCGGGTCGTCCATCGCACGAGCGACGCCGCCCACCATCGCAGCGTACTCACCATCCTCGGCGACGGCGACGCGCTGATCGACGCGGCGGTCGCGCTCGCCGAAGTCACGACCGCCCGCATCGACCTGCGCGAGCATCGCGGCGTGCATCCGCGCATCGGCGCGCTCGACGTCCTGCCGTTCGTCCCGCTCGGAGAAGCGACGCTCGCCGAGACCGCCGCCTTGGCGCACCGGGCCGCAGAGCGCATCTGGGAGCGCGTCCGCGTGCCTTCCTATTATTATGGAGCCGCGTCGGCGAGCGGACGGACGCTTCCCGCGGTTCGTCGCGCCGGGTTCGAAGGGCTGGCCGGGCGGCCGGACCCGCCCGACGTCGGCGCGGCCGGCGGCCATCCGTCGGCGGGGGCGATCGCGGTCGGGGCACGCCCGATCCTGATCGCATTCAACGTGGAGCTCGCGACCGGCGATCTCGCGGTCGCGAGGGAGATCGCCCGGATCGTCCGGGAGCGTGACGGCGGCTTGCGGACGCTGCGAGCGCTCGGCCTGCGGACCGGCCCGGAGGTCGTTCAGGTCTCGCTCAACGTCACGATGTACCATGCGACTCCGCTCTATCGCGTCGTCGAGACCGTCCGCGCGCTCGCCGCCGAACGCGGCGTGACGGTCCTCGGCGGCGAACTGATCGGATGTCTGCCGCTCGATGCCGTCGTCGCGACCGCCGACTACTATCTCGGCATCGCCCGCCCGCTCCCGGATCCACAGTAAGGAGTCATGGTGTACCGTCGTTCCATCCTGGTCGTCCTCGGATTGCTCTTGGCGCTCGCACCCGGCACGACGCGCGCGCAGAGCGCCGGACCCGCCGACGCCGGCATCTTCACCACGACCCTCAAGAACGGTCTGCGCGTGGTCGTGGTCGAGGACCGGGCGGCACCGGTGGTCCAGGTCGCGACGTGGTACCGGTTCGGCTCGCTTCAGGAGACGCCGGGCAAGACCGGCCTCGCGCACGCCCTCGAGCACATGATGTTCCGCGGGACGACCGACGTCAGCGCGGGCGGCCTGCTGGATACGACCGCGCGCCTGGGCGCGGAGATGAACGGTCAGACCGATTACGACTACACCGAATTCTACTTCACGCTGCCGGCCGACCGCCTCGATGTCGGGCTGTTCCTCGAGGCCGACCGCATGCAGCACGCGACCCTGCGCCAGAGCGACTGGAACGTCGAACGCGGCGCGGTCCTCTCGGAGCTCGACGGCGACGACTCGTCGCCGTTCTTCAATCTGCTCGCGCGCGTCCGAGCCGCGGCCTATCCGGGCGATCCGCACGGCCGCACGCCGATCGGCGCGCGCGCCGACGTCGCGGGCGCGAGCGCGGCCGATATCGCGACCTATTACCGCGAGTGGTACGCGCCGAACAACGCGACCCTGGTGGTGGCCGGCGACGTGCGCCATCAGGACGTCTTCGAGAAGGTCCGGCGCGCGTTCGGCGCCATCCCGGCCAAGACGCTGCCGGCGCGATCGACCGCGAGTCCGAAAGCGGCCGCCGGCGAGGTCGTCGAGGCCGCTTTCCCGTTCCCGTTCGAGGTGGTCGATATGGCCTACGCCGTCCCCGGCGACACGGAGCCGGGCGAGCCGGCCATCTCGACGCTCTCGACCTTGATCGAGAACCAACGCTCGCCCTTCTATCAAGCGCTCGTACAGACGAACATCGCGCTCGCCGTCACCACCAACGCGGATACCCAGCTCAAGGGCGGACTGCTCAACGTCTTCATCGTGCTCAATCCCGGCCACACCGCGAGCGAAGCGCAGACCGTCTTCCAGGCGACGATGGACGATCTCATCCGCACGGGCGTCTCGCCGGATCTCGCGCTCGGCGCAAAACGCATGACGCTGGCCGACCGCATCTTCTCGGCCGATTCGATCACCGGTTTCGGCGCGCTCGCCGGCTATACGTACGGGATCGTCGGCGAGAAGGTCGCCGACGAAGACGGCCGCCTGAACGCGCTGACGCCCGCCGATCTGACCGCCGCGGCCGCCAAGTATCTCGCCGCACCGACGGTGGTCGGCCACCTGCGCCCGAACGAGCAGCCGCCGGCCGGGTCCTCGAACAAGAGCGATGCCGTCGTCAGCGACGACTTCTCGGGACGACAGCCCAACGGACCGATCGTCGTACCGAAGGCGATCGCGCGGATCGTGCGCACGCCCTCGAGCGTCCGCAGCAAGCTCAAGCCGGTCGCCTTCACGCTCGCCAACGGCCTTCGCGTGATCGTGCAAGAGAAACACGACCGGCCCACCTTCGTCCTCAAAGGCGCGATCCGTACGAGCCCGGCGTTCCAGCCGGAAGGCGAAGAAGGCATCGCTCAGCTGGCGTCGTCGGTCGCGGATTACGCCAGCGCCGCCTACCCGTTCGACGTGCGCCACCGCACCACCGACGACCTCGGCGCGTACGTCACCACCGGCGGCGCGTTCTCGGCGCAGGGCATGTCGCGCGACTTCGATGCGATCCTGGCGATCGTCGCCGACGGCGAGATGCATCCGTCGTTCCCCGAGCAATGGGTCCAGCTCGAACGCGATCAGTTGGCCAACAGCATGCAATCGCAGAACAATTTGGCGAGCGTCGATGCCGACCACGCATACCTCCACCTCCTGCTCTCGCCCGAGGACCCGTCGCTGCGATTCCCGACCCGGGACTCGGTCGCGAGCATCACGCGCGACGATCTGGTCGCATACGCGCATCGCTACTGGCGTCCCGACCTGACGTCGATCGCGATCGTCGGCGACGTCGACCCCGCTCGCGTCCGCCGGGCGCTCGAAGCGGCCTTCGGCGCCTGGAAGGCCGACGGACCGGCGCCCTCCACCCGGCAGATGCCCTACCCGGTGGCGACCGCCGGTCACGACTGGGTCGGCACGGCCGCCAACCAGGTCTACGTGAAGCTCGGTCAGCCGGCGCTCGCGAGCACCGATCCCGACTTCGACGCGCTCGACCTGATGAGCCAGATCCTCGGCGGCGCGGGCGCGTTCGAATCGCGGCTGTGGCAAGACCTCCGGCAGACGCGCGGCCTGGTGTATAGCGTCTCGAGCGATGCGAACGCGACGGCGTCGCGCGGCACGTTCGCGATCGAGTTGAGCGCCGCGCCGGCCAACGTCGGCCGGGCGATCGGCTTGATCCGCCAGCAGCTGATCGAACTGCAGAACAGACCGGTGACGGCGACCGAACTGCTCGAGGCCAAGACGCGCCTGGTGAGCCAGGCGCTCTTGAGCGAGGAGTCCGCCGGCGGCCAGGCGGACGAGCTGCTCGCCGTCGCATCCAACGGCCTGCCGCTGGACTACTATCAGACGCTCGCGCAGCGCTATGCACGGATCACCCCGGCGGACATCCAGCGCGTCGCGAAAGCCACGCTGCATCCCGAGAACATGATCCAGATCTTCGTCGGTCCGCGCGGTTCGTGGTCGGACCACGGCATCTAGACGCGATGGATTTCACCACCGTCGATCCGGCCTCGGGCCGCGACCTCGAAGGGTTCGCCTACATGTCCGCGGCCGAAGTCGGCGCGCGTCTCGACGGCGCGCACGCGGCGGCCCGCCGGTGGCGCGACGCCGGAATGGAGACGCGCGCGGCGCTCCTGCGCGAGGTCGCGCGCCGGCTGCGCCTCGAGCGCGACCACCTGGCCGCGACCGCGACCCGCGAGATGGGCAAACCGATCGTCCAGGCGCGTGCCGAAGTCGACAAGTGCGCGACGTGCTGCGAGTGGTTCGCCGACAACGCGGGCGCGCTGTTGGCCGACCAGGTGGCGCCGTCGCCGGCGACCAGGAGTTACGTCGCGTTCCGTCCGCTCGGCGTCGTGCTCGCGATCATGCCCTGGAACTATCCGTACTGGCAGGTGTTCCGGGCCGCCGCTCCCGCGCTGATGGCCGGCAACGCGCTGGTCCTCAAGCACGCCGAGAACACCACGCGCTGCGCGCTCGAGATCGAGCGCATCTTCCGCGAGGCCGGCGCGCCGCACGATCTCGTCGCGACCATCCTGTACGCGAACGAGGCGACCGACGGACTGATCGCCGACGCGCGGATCGCGGCGGTGACGCTGACCGGCAGCGAACGGGCCGGCATCGCGGTCGGCGGCGCGGCCGGTGCGGCATTGAAGCCGAGCGTGCTGGAACTCGGCGGATCGGACGCGTTCGTGGTGCGCGCCGACGCCGACCTCGACGCCACCGCGAAGGCCGCCACGACCGCGCGCTTCCAGAACAACGGTCAGTCGTGCATCGCCGGCAAGCGCTTCATCGTGGTCGACGCGGTCTACGACGCCTTCGTGGAACGATTCGCCGCGAACGCGAGCGCGCTCGCGGTCGGCGATCCGGCCGACGACCGCACCGGGCTCGGCCCGATCGCGCGGGCCGATCTCCGCGCGACGCTGCACGCGCAGGTCCGCGCGACCGTCGATGCCGGCGCCCGACTGGTCTCGGGCGGAAACGAACGCGGCGGTCCGGGCTTCTTCTACGACGCGACCGTCGTCGCCGACGTGCTTCCCGGCATGCGGATGTTCGACGAAGAGGTCTTCGGCCCGGCCGCCGCCGTCATCCGCGCGCGCGACGACGACCACGCCGTCGAACTCGCCAACGCGAGCGCGTTCGGACTAGGAGGCTCGGTCTGGACGCGCGACGTCGCCGAAGGCGAACGTCTCGCCGCGCGTTTGGAGTGCGGCTGTGCGTTCGTCAACGCGATCGTGGCGAGCGACCCGCGCGTCCCCTTCGGCGGCGTCAAGCGCAGCGGCTATGGCCGCGAACTCTCCGCCTTCGGCCTCCACGAGTTCGTCAACATCCAAACCGTCTGGATCGGCTAGCCGAGGCTGGTCCGGAACGTGCGTCGAACGCATCCGGCATGAGCAATGAGCGATCGCCTCTCCGGTCGTATCGGAGTCGCGAAGCGGCAACCGCGGCTGGTCGTCCGAAAGGACGTGCGGATGCGGAAGCCATCGAGGGCGCGAGAAGCGACTCATGATGCGCACGGCGGCCGAAGTCCTCGTCCCGGCGCTTGCGTTTGCGTTGACGAGCCGCGCCGCGGCATTGGGCGATACTTCGACACTCCCCGTCACCTCGATGGGCCCGGGCGTCACGCGATGCGCAATTTCGAGCGACGGGCAATTCGTCGCGTCGGTGAGTACCGGGGTGCCGGCCGTTCGGTTCAAAGCCACCGACGAGCACGGAAAATGGTACGGCGACCTCATCGTCTTTCCGAGCGCCACCGGGACGTTCACCGACGAACCTCCAAGAGAATATGGCGCACTCGATCTGGGCGCGCCTTCGACGCTCGCCTGCTCAGCTCTAACGATCGCCG
>JANWKW010000019.1 GCA_025451135.1 Vulcanimicrobiia bacterium
CAAGCGCCGAGCGCGATGGACGAGCGGCATGCGATGGTGGATTGCTCGCTCGCCGCACAGAATTTGATGCTCGCCGCGTACGCATCCGGCCCGAGGAGCTGATCCCGACCTTCCCGATCGCGCTCGGCTTCCCCGACGAGCGGCCGCAACGACCCGAACGCCGCGCTCCGCGCGTGATCTACGTCTCCGACTGAGGCCGCCGCCCGGCCGCCCGCGCGCGTGGGATGAGATGTTCCTCGAACCACTCGGTCGCGAGCGCGGCCACGACGTCGAGCGTCCCGGGTTCTTCGAAGAGGTGCGTCGCGTGCGGGACGACCGCTTCCCGATACTCGCACCGCAGGCGCGGCGCGATCTCGCGCTGGATCTCGATGACCGGAGCGTCGCGGCTGCCCACGATCATCAGCAACGGCGCCCGCAACGCTTCGATCGCCGGGCCGGCGAGGTCCACGCGTCCGCCCCGCGAGACGACGGCGCCGACATCGTCGGGCCGCTCGGTGGCCGCGCGGATCGCGGCGGCCGCGCCGGTGCTCGCCCCGAAGAGCCCGATCGGCAGACCGAACGATCGCGCCCAGTCGACCATCGCGACGGTTCGCGCCGAGAGCATCGGTATGTCGAAGCGCAATGCGCCCGTGCGCGCGTCGACCGCGTCTTCTTGGGCGGTCAGGAGGTCGGCGAGCAGGGTCTCGAAACGGCCCCGGTTGAGGATCTGCGCGACGTGGCGGTTGCGGGCGCTCAGACGGCTGCTCCCGCTCCCGTGCACGAAGATCACGAGACCGCGTGGATCGTCGACGTGGGTCACGTCGCCGCGCACCTGGACGGACCCGACCGGGATGGCGACGTGGCTGGGAGCACGAGCCGGATCGAGCATGCTAGACTCCGCTCGGGAAGGTCTCGGGCGCTTCGCCGGTCTGCCAGACGGCGCCCGGCTCGAGCGGCTGGACCGCCCGGGTCGCGTCGTAATGGATGATCGCATCGAACTGCTCGCTGATGCGCGCCTCGAAGTAGTGACTGTAGAACTCGGTCTCCGGTCGATAGATGACGCCGATCGCCCGCTCCAAGAGCCTGCCGCGAAGCACGTCGCATTGGAACGCCGCTTCCTTGAGGTCGAGGAAGAACCGGGATATCCCGACGGCATGGAACAGGGCCTCCCAACTCCCCGGCAGCGGTGGGCGGACGACCTTGCGCTCCGCATGCTCGTGCCAGTTCGACGCGGCCGTGACCGTCCCCGAACTGGTCGTAAAGCCGAGCGAGTAACACGTGAGGGGATACTCTTGCCGTACCAGCTGGCCGACGTTGAGTTCTCTGCCTCCGCCCAGCGTCGTGGCGCGCGCGTCGCCGACGTGCGAGTTATGCGCCCAGACGACGATCTTCGCGGGCCCGGCGTCCCGGCGTTCCCGATGCGCCGAGAGCCGTTTGAGCGTGCCGAACATGAAGGTGTCGCGCTGGTTCCACGACGAGACCTCCGCGTCGAGCATCGTGCGGTAGTATTCCTCGGCCGACGCGACGACCCGGGCGTTCTGCTCGGCGACGAAGCGCCGTTCGTCCTCGAGATCCGAGGCGTTCGGTGCGAGGGCGGCACGTTGCATCTCCAGGAGCTGTTCGAGCACGTCCCGCCTGCACGACGACGTCAACCCCGAGCCGACGGCATAGGCGTAGGACTCGGTGTCCGTCCCGAACCGGTCGAAGCACGCATACCGCTCCTTGGCGCGTTCCGCCGCCTCCGGATCGACGCGTTCGAGGTACTCGACGACGGCCTGGATGCTGGCGAACATGCTGTAGAGATCGAGCCCGTAGAATCCCACTCTCGCCGCCGGCGGAAGGTCCCGGTTGTACGCGTGCAGCCACGCGACGAATTCGAGCACGTCGGCGTTCCGCCACATCCAGGTGGGGAAACGCTTGAAGCCGCCCAGGGCGTCCGCCGGTCCCTGGTCCTGCGTCGACGTCCCGCACACGTAGCGGTGGACGCGGTACGCGTCGGGCCAGTCGCCCTCGATCGCGACGGCGCAAAAGCCGTGGTCGCGGATGAGGCGTTTCGTGATCTCGGCGCGGCTCCGGTAGAACTCGTGCGTGCCGTGCGAGGCTTCGCCGATCAGCACGTAGCGTTTGTCGCGAGCCGCCGCGACGACCGCGTCGAAATCCGCCTCCGTCCCGCGTAACGGGATCGCGAGCGGCCGCAGCTCGCTCGCATCGTGGATCGCTCTCATAGACGTATGGTAGGGCGCCCGCGTGAAAAATTGAGGAACGTCCTTCCCGAGAATGTCGAACCGCCCGCGCTATGTCACCGTCGAGACGGAGACAGCCGGTCGTACCGGAAGAGCGCGGCGATCGTCACGGCATCGTTGATCTTGCCGGCGGCGGCCGCCGCCAGCGCCTCGCCGACGGGCACCCGGACCAGTTCGATGCGTTCGACGTCCTCTTGCTCGTCGACGACGTGCTCGATATCGCGCGCCAGGAACAGGGTGACCGGGTGCGTCACGATGGACGGGATCTCGTAGACCAGACCGAGCGGCTCCCACGACCGCGCGAGCACGCCGAGCTCCTCGCGCAGTTCGCGCTTCGCACATGCGAGCGCGTCTTCGCCGGGAGCCGCTCCGCCCTTGACGATCTCGATGGCTTCGGCAGCGATCGCGAAGCGCGCCTGCCGTGCGAAGAGCAGATCCCCGTCGTCGTCGACCAGCACGGCCGAGGGCGGCGCGCAGTCGATCAGCAGGTGCTCGCCTTCGGCGCCGGAGGGATGCACGATCGCGTGGGCCTCGACCGCGAGCCAACGGTTGCGGTAGACTTCGCGCCGCGAGATGCGGCGATATCCCGGCATCCCGAGCATTTGGGGGGACGGGCCCTGGCGCCCTGCGAACCGGGCGGCTATGTCGTTCGTCCAACAGCTCTTCGCCACCAGCAATGTCGATAAACTGCGCGAGTTCGCGAAGGGCAGGACGCTCCGGCGGGCGCTGACCGCGAAGGACCTGGTCGCCATCGGGCTCGGCACGATGATCGGCGGCGGGATCTTCACCACCATCGGGACGGGCGTCCAAGGCGCCGGCCCGGCGGTCATCATCTCGTATCTGCTGGCCGGCCTGACCTCGTTCTTCGCCGCGCTCTGCTATGCCGAGCTCGGGGCGATGGTCCCGGTCGCCGGGTCCGCCTATACCTATGCGTACGCGACCATGGGCAAGCTGTTCGCCTGGATCATCGGCTTCGCGCTGATCTTCGAGTACGGCATCAGCGCCGCACCGGTGGCCCAGCAGTTCTCGGCCTCGTTGCAGGACGTCCTCAAGACGGTCGGCATCGCGCTCCCGACCTGGGCGCAGACCTCGAACCTGGTCATCCACGGCGCCTGGTGGCAGCTCTGGACGTACGACTGGGCGCACTCCCAATGCGACCTGCTCGGCGCGATCTTCGTGATGGGCCTGTGCGTGCTGCTCTCGATCGGCATCCGCGAGTCGGCCACCACCAACAACATCTTCGTGGTGCTCAAGATCTCCGCGCTGATCGTCTTCATCGGGGCGGGGCTGTTCCTGTACCACGCCGCCAATCTGCACGATTTCAATCCGCACGGTTGGGGTTCGATGATGCCGTTCGGCGGCGCCACCGAGAGCGGCCAGATCGGCATCATCCCGATCGCGGCCTACGTGTTCTTCAGCTACATCGGCTTCGATACCGCGACCACGACCGCCGAGGAATGCAAGAACCCCTCGCGCGACGTCCCGCTCGGCGTCATCGGCGCGCTCGCCATCGGCACCGTCATCTACTGCGCGACCGCCGTGGTGCTGCTCGGCGCCGTTCCGTGGCAGAAGGTCCCCGCGCTCAACCCGCTGGTCTACGCGCTCGAACCGCTCCACCAGCCGTGGTTGCGCTGGGTGATCACGATGGGCGTGCTGGCGGGCACCACCAGCGTCGCGCTCTCGTCGCTGCTCGGGCAGACCCGCATCTTCTACGTGATGGCGCGCGACAAGATGCTCCCGCCGATCGTCTCGAAGATCCACCCGCGCGTCAAGACCCCGGTCACGACCACCCTGCTGACCGGCCTCGCGGTCGCGATCCTCACGCGGATCGTGCCGCTCAACCAGCTGCTCAACCTGGTGAACATCGGCACCCTGATCGCGTTCTCGGTCGTCTGCGCCGGCGTGCTCTACCTGCGCCACCGCCGCCCCGATCTGCCCCGCTCGTTCAAAGTGCCGTTCGCGCCGTACTTCCCGATCGCGGGCATCCTGTGCTCGCTCTTCCTGGCGGTCTTCGGCCTCTCGCGCACGACCTGGCTCTGGTTCGCAGGCGCCCTCGTCCTCGGGCTGATCTTCTTCTTCAGCTACGGCTTCCGCAAATCCAACCCCGACGAGATCGAACCCGTCATCGAACCCGAAGCGCTCGAGTACTAGGGGCAGGTGGACTTCGACACGCCGGAGACACGCCCGTCGTCCTGGCTCGTGCCGTACTTCGGAATCGCCTCCGCGGCGATCGTCGTCGTGACGATCGCGCTGCTGCTCGCGATGTCGCAGAGCATCTTCCCGACGAGCATCCACGATACGCTCGAGTCGGGTCTCGCGACGACGGGTTCGACGCAAGCGAAGGCGCTAGCCCAACTCGGCACCATCCGAACGCGCGAACTTTCGGCGCTCGCCGCGAACGGCGTCCCCCGACAGGGCGTCGTCGAGGGCTCCGTCGATACCGGCCACGACAAGAAGGACGGCTACTACTGGGCGAGCCAGACGTTACGCGTACCGGCCGACGACTATCCGCGATTCGCGCGTCTTTCGAACCGCATCAACCGGCTCAAAGACCCCGACTTCAGCCTCTCCTTCCCGCAGCTACCGTTCCAGAACGCCCTGGTGTCCTTGTTCGTCGTCGCGTTCATCGTCGGTTCCATCTCGACCGTCGCCCTAGAGACCCGCAAAGCCGACGTCTCCCGCTCCCCGAAAGGCATGCACCCCGCGATCGTCGCGATCCAAACGCTGATGTACGGCGTGATCGTCGCTCTGGCGATCTTCTACATACATCTTCTCGGCGACGGCATCGGCGGCGCATTCCTCGCAGTCGAAGGCATCTTCATCGCGTCCCTCGCCATCTGGCTCTACCGAACGCGACGCTCGTGGACGCAATCGAACGGCTACCGAGTCGCCAGATTCGGCTACCTCGCAGCTCTGCTCGCCTGCGCAATCGTGGTCGCCCTCGCATTCGCACAACCCGCCGTCTGACGGAGTCGAGGAAGATGGCTCCTGCGCGCGGGGAGCGGGGACGTTGGTGAAGCCCGCCCGTCGCGACAGAGCGCAGCCCGGAGGGCGGAGCGACAGAGCGCTCTCCTTCGCGCGCATGAGGCGCGCCCAGCGGGTCTGAAGCAATGTCCCCGCTCCCCGCGCGCAGGAACCATCTTCCGGTGGCGGAGGAGGACCTACTCCGTCGAGTTGTCGACGGTCTCGGCCGACGTGAGCACGCCCGTCCGGACGTCCACGCGCGACGTGCGCTTGTCGTAACTGACGCGCACGCCGAAGGCGCGGCCGAAGGCCTTCATGCCGATCATCACGCGGCCTTGCACGCGGAACGGCGCGTGCTTGAGCGTCATCGGCATGCCGTTGAACGTCGCATGCATGTCGCCGACCTTGACGCGCAGCGACTTGTCGCCGCGCGAGACGATCACTTCGCCGGTCGCCTTGTTCTCGCTGGTGGTGGCGCCGAGCGCTTCGGCCAGCGGACGCAGCGGCACGTAGACCTTGTCGCTGGTGGTGACCGGCGAGACGTCGCTCTGCAAGGTCTGGCCGTCGACGCGCATCTCGACCGGGCGCGAGAGCGCCAGCAGGGCCGAAGCCATCGTGGCCGCCGCGGCCGTCAGCACGATCGTCTGCCAAGCCGGCTTGCGATACGTCATCGCAATGCGACCGTCTCGTGGGCGTAGTCGGGATACTTCTCGACGATGACCTTCTCGATCTCGAGGCGCAGGGCGTCGAGCAGTTCGGCTTCGGGGAACGTGCCGACCAGCTCGCCCGCGCGATAGATCGCGCCCTTGCCCTTGCCGCCGGCGACGCCGACGTCGGCCATCTTGGATTCGCCCGGACCGTTGACCACGCAGCCCATGACCGCCACCTTGACCGGCGCGGTGTATTCCTTCGCGATCTTCTCGACTTGCTCGCCGAGCGCGAGCACCGAGATCTCGGCGCGGCCGCACGACGGACAGGCGGTGATCTCGAAGCCCTTCTCGCGCAATCCGAGCGATTTGAGGATGCCCCAGCAGACCGGGACCTCTTCGACCGGATCGGCGGCGAGCGAGACGCGGATGGTGTCGCCGATGCCTTCGAACAACAGGATACCGAGGCCGATCGACGATTTGATCGTGCCGTCGCGCAGCATGCCCGCCTCGGTGATGCCGAGGTGGAGCGGATAGGGCGTGCCGCGATCGCGCAGGCGCTTGTCCATCAGGCGATAGGCGGCGACCGTCATCATCACGTCGTGGGCCTTGAGCGAGATCACGATGTCGCGGTGATCGAGGCCTTCGAGGATCTCGACGTGGCGCATGGCCGATTCGACCATCGCGGCGGGCGAGAGTCCGAGCGTCTTCTCGAGGTCCGGCGCGAGCGAACCGAGATTGACGCCGATGCGGATCGGGATGCCCTTGGCCTTGGCCGCGGCGACGACTTCCTGCGTCTTCGCGACGTCGCGGATGTTGCCGGGGTTCAAGCGGAGCTTGGCGACGCCGGCGTCGATCGCGGCCAGCGCCATCTTGTGGTCGAAGTGGATGTCGGCGACGATCGGCACCGGCGAGCGGCTCACGATAGCCGGCATCCCGGCCGCGTCGGGCGCGTCTTTGACGGTCACCCGGACGACTTCACAGCCTTCCATCGCGAGCGCGTAGATCTGGGCGAGCGTCGCGTCCGCGTCGGCCGTATCGGTCGTGGTCATGGACTGCACGACGACCGGATGGCCGCCGCCGATCCAGACGCTCTTGGCGTCGCTCTTGCCGGTCTTGTTCTGCAAGAAGACCGGACGGCTCTCGCGGCGGACGCTGATCAATTCAGCGCGCCTCCGCCGTTGACGATACGCAGGATGTCGTGCGCCGCGATCACCAGCATCAGGATCATCAGCGCCGCAAACCCGGCGATGTGCACGAACGCCTCGTGTTCGGGATCGACCGGTTTGCGGCGGAGCATCTCGGCCACGATGAAGGCCGCGCGGCCGCCGTCCAGCGCAGGGAGCGGGAGCAGGTTGAAGACGCCGAGCGCGATCGAGATCAGCGCGGCGAACCGGAAGTAGACGCCCCAGCCGAGGTCTTGGATCGTGCCGGCCGTCTGGCCCATCCCGATCGGTCCGCGGATCTGGCCGACGTACTGCGTGAAGTGGGTCGCGATCGCGATCAGGCTCGAGACCTCCTGATCGACGACGTCGACGTACTCGCCGCCGGCCGCCGCGAACGCCTGGAAGAAGCCGACGCGTTCGAACGACGAGACCGGACTGAACCCGATGCAGCCCTTATCGGAGCCGACGGCGGCCGGACACGCGGCCGGCGTGATGGTGGCGGTCGCGGGCGATCCGGCGCGCGTATAGACGATCGCGAGCGGCTTGCCGAGCGAGCCGTGGATGGTCTCGATCATGGCGTTGCCGGTCGGAATCGCCTTGCCGTCGATGCTGACGATCTTATCGCCGGGTTGGAGGCCGGCTTTCATCGCCGGCGATCCGTCCGTGATCGGCCCGATCGTGGTGCCGGCGTTGGGGGTCATCTGTCCGAATGCGAGGACCGCGACCAACAGGATCAGGTAGGCGAGGATGAAGTTCGCGATCGGACCGGCGACCACGATGGCCAGTCTTTTGCCCGTCGACTTGGATTGGAAGTTGCCGTCGGTCCGGACGCCGGTCTCGAGGAACTCGCGGCGCTGCTCGGCCTCGGAGGTCTTGTTGTCCTCGCCTTCCATCGCGCAGTAGCCGCCGATCGGCAGCGCGCGCAGCGAGTAGAGCGTCCCGCTGCGCGGGCTCGTCCAGCCGTAGACCTTGGGTCCCATGCCGACCGCGAACTCGTTCACGCGCACGCCGTTGCGGCGCGCGACGATGAAGTGTCCGTACTCGTGCAGCACGACCAGGATGGAGAGCGTCAGCAAGAAGATCAGGATCTTCCCGACCGACGCCAGCGTGATGAGCCCTAGGAGCATACTACCTCTTCCAGTGCGTGGGCCGCCCGCACGCGAGCGTCCCGGTCCGCCGCGCGGACCCCCTCTACTGTTACGTCGGCCGCGGGCGTTCCGCGCAAGACTTTTTCGCTGAGTGCCGGGATCTGTCCGAACCGCAGCCGCCCCTGGACGAAGGCTGACACGGCAACCTCGTTGGCGGCTGAGAGGACGGCCGGCGCCGTCCCGCCCGCCTCGAGCGCCTCGTAGGCCAGCCGCAGGCACGGGAACCGCTCGAGATCCGGCCGTTCGAATTCGTAACGCAGGGCGGCCGCATCCGGTTTCGCTCCGAGGGCGGTCAGGGCGTCGGCCGCGGCGTCGCAAGCGGGCAAGCGGTCCGGCCAGGCGAGCGCATATCCGATGGGCACGCGCATGTCCGGAGCGCAGAGCTGCGCCTTGACGCTCCCGTCGGTGAAGACGGCGAAGGCGTGGGCGATCGACTGGGGGTGGACGACCACCGCGATGCGCGAGCCGGGCAAGCCGAACAACCGGCTGGCCTCGATCACCTCGAGACCCTTGTTCATCAGGCTCGCCGAGTCGACCGTGTTCTTGGTGCCCATCTGCCAGGTCGGGTGGGCGAGCGCTTGCTCGACGGTCGCTTCGGCGATCTCTTGGGCGGTCCGGCGCAAGAACGGGCCGCCGGACGCGGTCAGGACGATCTGGGCCACGCGCGCGCGATCCTCGCCGGCCAAGCATTGGAAGACGGCGCTGTGCTCGCTATCGACCGGCAGCAGCTGCGAACCGCTGCGGGCGGCCGCGGCGACCAGCAATTCGCCGGCCGCGACGATCAGCTCTTTGTTGGCGACGGCGATATCGATGCCGCGTTCGACCCCCGCGAAGACCGCGTCGAACGCGACGAAGCCGTCGGTGGCGGCGAGCACGATATCGGCGCGCGTCTCGAGCGCGACCCGACGAAGGCCGTCGGGGCCGTCGCCGGCATCGGTCGCGACGGCGGGGCCGAACCGCGCGACTTGCTCGCGCAGCAGCGCCGCGTTGCGCCCGGCCGCGAGCCCGACCACCTCGAAGCGGTCGGGATGGCGCGCGATCACGTCGAGGGCTTGCGTGCCGATCGAACCGGTCGAACCGAGGATGGCGACCCGCCGGCGCGCGCTCACTGCACCGCCAAGACGCCCAGCAGATGGAGCGCCCCGAAGAACGCCATCCCGCCGAACAGATAGGAATCGAATCGGTCGAGCACGCCGCCGTGACCCTGGATCATCGTGCCCGTGTCCTTCACGCCGGCGTCGCGTTTGAGCGCGGACTCGACCAGATCGCCGGCTTGCGCGGCGACGGCGGTGAACAGGCCGAGCAGCGCGCCTTGCCACAGCGCCAGATGCATCTGCGGCCAACTCGCGATCGCGGTGCCCAAGGCCGCCACCAGGATCAGCGCGCCCGCCGAACCTTCGACCGTCTTCTTCGGCGAGATGCGCGTGAGGCGATGGCGCCCGAACAACGTCCCGACCACCATGCCGAGCACGTCGGTCATCGCGATCAAGACGATGGCCATCAGCGCGAGCAGCAGCCCCGAGTTCCCGGGCAGTTCGCGGATGAAGACGAAGTAGCTGAGCGATTTGCCGATGTAGAGGACCGCGAGCAGCGTGTAGGCGGTCCGAGCGAAGTAGCCCATCTGCTCGCCGTACATGCCGATCCAGAACGTCGCGATCACGATCGCGGCCAGCAGAACGCCCTCCCACTTGTGGAGCAGGCCGAGTCCGGCCAGCACGACGTAGGCGGCCACGCCCACGACGGCGATCGGGTACTCGAGCGGCTGGCCCTTGATCGCGCACAGCGCGTTGAGCTCGTAGATGCACGCCAGACCGATGGCCAGCAGCAGCAGGTAGAACGTCCACGGGTTGAAGACGGTCGCCAGACCGAAGACCGCAAGGATCAGACCGACGACGATGCGCCGCGTCGTGATCGGGTTGCCGCGCACGCCCTCGAGCGCGGGGTTCGCGACCTCCTGGCTCACGTTCCGAACCGGCGCAGCCGGCTCCGGAACTCGCCGAGCGCGCGGCCGAACTCTTCCCTGCCGAAATCCGGCCAGTAGACGTCGCTCATCACGAGTTCGGTATAGGCGGCCTGATAGAGCAGGAAGTTCGAGAGGCGGTGCTCGCCGCCCGGACGGATCAGCAGGTCCGGATCGGGCAGGTCGGCGGTGAACAGATACGACGCGATCTTGGCCTCGTCGACGTCGTCGGGCGCGAGCGTCCCGGCTTTTACGTCGCGCGCGATCGCCTGGACGGCGCGCTCGAGCTCGAGGCGCGAACTGTAGTTGACCGCCAGGTTCAGCTGCACGCCCGTATTGCCGGCGGTCGCGTCCTGCAGCGAGCGCAGCGCCTCGCGCGAGCGCTCCGGCAGTTCTTCCCAGGCGCC
>JANWKW010000020.1 GCA_025451135.1 Vulcanimicrobiia bacterium
ACGCCCGTAGGATCGGCGCCGAATAGCTCGCGCGCAGATCCGCCTCGAGCAATCCGTCGGCCGAGAAGAGGCCCGGCCGCGACGGGACCAGGATGCGCCCGATGCCCAGATCGTCGGCCAGCGCGCAGGCGTGGAGCGCGCCGTTGCCGCCGAACGCGACCAGCGTGAACGCGCGCGGATCGAGTCCGCGTTCGACCGTGACGATGCGCAAGACCTTGGCCATCTGCGCGTCGACCAGCGTCACGATGCCGGCGGCGGTGGCCTCGACGCTCGCACCGAGCGCGCTCGCGAGCGTCGCGACGGCCGCGCGCGAACGCGCGGCGTCGATCGGAAAGGTGCCGCCCAAGAGATGCGTGGGATTGAGCCGTCCGAGCACGACGTTGGCGTCGGTCACGGTCGCGTTCGGGGAGCGCCCGTAGCACGCCGGCCCCGGATCGGCGCCCGCCGAGAGCGGTCCGACGCGCAGGGAGCCTCCGTCGTCGACGAACGCGATCGTGCCGCCGCCGGCGCTGATCTCGGCCAGGTCGACGAACGGAAACCGGACCGGATAGCCGCTGCCCTTGATCGAGCGGCCGCTGTGCGTGCTGCCCGACGCCTCGAACTCGTGGGCCAGCTGCACGCGGCCGGCCGCGATCGTGCCGGCCTTGGCGGTGGTGCCGCCCATATCGAAGGCGAGCACGTCGGCGATGTCGAGCCGGCGCGCGAGCGCGGCCGCCGCGATGGTGCCGCCGGCCGGCCCGCTCTCGATCATGGCCGCAGGTTGCGAGGCGGCCGCGTCGGCGCGCGTCATCCCGCCGTCGCTGCGCATCACGTAGAGCGGCGCGCGCACGCCGCGCGCCGTCAGCGCGGCCTGGAGGTCGTCGAGATAGCGACGGACGATCGGCAGCAGCGCCGCGTTCACGACGGTGGTCGAGAAGCGTTCGTACTCGCGGTACTCCGGATCGACCGTCGACGATCGCGCGATCGGAACGCCGGGCAGCGCCGCCGACAGCGCCGCTTCGAGGCGGCGCTCGTGCGCGTCGTTCGCGTAGGCGTGCAGGAAACCGATCGCGATCGCGCCGGGATCGCGATCGCGGACGGCCTCGACGACGCGCGCGATCTCGCGTTCCTCGAGCGGGACCAGCGGCTCGCCGCGATAGTCCATGCGCTCGGCGACCGCGATGCGGTCCTCGCGCACGACCAGCGGCTTGGGCCGGGTGACGAACAGATCGTAGACGGCACTGCGGTTCTGTCGCCCGATCTCGATGACGTCGCGGAAGCCCGCGGTGGTGACGAAGACCACCCGCGGAAGCTCCAGGTGCATCTGTCCGAGCAGGGCGTTGGTGGCGATGGTGGTGGCGTGGGCGATGCGCTCGATCGATTCGAACGGCACGCCGCGTTCGGCCAGCGCTTCGAGCGCGGCCAGGACGCCTTGCTCGGGAGCGCGCGGCGTGGTCGCGACCTTGAGCGCGACCGTCTCGCCGGCGCCGACGGCGACCAGATCGGTGAAGGTTCCGCCGACGTCGATAGCTACGCGCATAGTGATCGCAGTCGACATTTCACCTCGGACCAGGTCCGACCTCCGCGCGAGCGAATAGCGTCGATATTGTGGGCAGACGGATCGCGGTTTGGTCGCTGATACTCTCCTTTTATCTCGCGCCGCTTCCGGCCGCGGCGCAACTCGCTCCCGGCGAGATCGTCGTGACCGTCACCGACGCCGCGACCAAGGCCCCGATCGCGGACGCGGCGGTGTTCCTGTTGGGCGGCGATATCCCGGAGAGCTCGCTCACCGACGCGCAAGGTCGGCTGACGTTCCAGGACCGGCAGCCCGGATCGTATGCGCTCGAGGTGAAGAAGGACGGGTACGATACCTACGACCTCGCCGATGTCGAGGTCGGCCCGGATCAGCACGTCGCCGTCGCGATCGCGCTCAAGAATTCGACGGCGCTCAAGACCATCGCGACCGTCGTGGCGAAGGCGAGCTCGTCGATCTCGTCGACCGAGATCGGCGCGAACAGCGCGGAGCGCAAGGTCTCGATGTCGCTCAAGAACGCGCTCAGCAAGATCGCCGGCGTGACCATCGACGACTCCACCTACGGCCCGAACTCGGCGTTCGGCATCTCGTTGCTCAATCACGACGAATCGCAGACGTCCTACGCGGTGAACGGCATCCGCATCTCGGGACCCGGAGGCGGAGACCTGGGATCGTCGTTCACCGGTGCGTCCGTCAACTTCACCCCGACCGCCGGGACTCTCCAAGGTACGGTCAACTATTACACCGTGCATCCGACGAAGTATTGGACGTACGACGTCTCCGAGACGGCCGGCGATTTCGGGGCGGCCACCGAGGCGGCGACGGTGACGGGTACGACCGGACGGCTCGGACTGGCCTATCAATACGGCTTCACGCGACGCGACTCCAATCTCAGCGGTTTGACCTTCCGGGACCAGAGCGGCCCCGCATATCTTCACGAGGCGGCAAGCACCGCCCTCAGCAACGTGCTGATCGCGAATTATGCGTTGTCGCCGAAGGTGTCGTTGCGGTTCCAGGGGGTCGCCCAGCTCAGCCGTCCGAGCGCGATCTGCGCGGACTTCACGACCATCCTGCCGTGCGGATACGGTCCTAACCGTCGGACGACGTCCTCGGACAGCTATCCGAGCATAGGCTTCTCCGCGCTCGTCGGCAACGTCCAGATGTACGGAACGGTGGCGCGGTCTTCGTTCCATTCCGAATCGAGCGATCTGCGGAGTTTTGCCGGGGCGCTCATCCCGTACTCGAGCACGTTCGGCGGCAGCGGGACCAACGTGCAATTCCAGGCGAACGTCGCGGCGAAGCGCCATCGCATCGCGCTCTACTCCTACACGTCCACGTTCGCATCGTCGTCGTCCACCACGTACGACGGCGTCCCGACGGCGTTTCCGGATTATCGGACGACCGACGTGAGCGATTTCCTCTACGTGACGGTCGAGGCGAGTCCGCGCCTCGCGTTGACGCACGCCCTCACCTACGAGAATACGACCGGCTCCTCTTCGGTCGGTGCGAGCGAGTCGATCGAGTGGAAACCCACGACGGCCGATTCGCTGCAGGCCGGGGTCAGCGTCGGAGGCGCGCAACCGTCGTTCGCGTCCAATCAATTCGTCGGCGATGCGCTCTCGGCGGACTATGATTGTTACAACCATTCGATCTTCACGAGCGGACCGCAGGACGCACCGACTCGGCAATCGCAGGTCGGCTATAACATGACGTGGCTGCACAATTTCCATGGCGCCGGCGGTTCGCTGAAGTTGCAGTTGCTGCAGTCCGAGGGACGCGGGCAGTACATGTCGGCGTCGGTGCCGATCGCCGCCGAACCGGCGAGCCTCTTCCCCGGCGGATTGGACGCGTATCTGGCGTCGCTCAAGGCTGTTTGGAGCAGCGCGGGTATCTGTGGAAGCATACCGTTCGCGACCGATCGCATCTACGTCAAGGACGGGGTGACCGGACTCTCGCAGGCGAGTAAGAGCGTGCTCCTATCGGGGCGCATACCTCTCGGTCGCAACGTCTTCGCGTTGCCCGCCTATACGCTCGCGAGCGTCTATCTCACGGCGCTCGATCCGCGGCTGGCCGCCCCCGACAGTTTCTATTCGGTCGGCACGCAGCTACCGCATCGTCCGCTTCGAACCGCCAGCCTGACGTTCAGCGGGATATTGACGCACGCGCATCTCGAATGGTTCGCCAACGGGCTCTTCACCGATGCGAATAACGGCGCGAACCTTCCGGCGTTCACGAACTACAGCGCGGGGCTGGTGTTCCAATCGAAGCATGGGGCGATGACGCTGGTGGAATCGAACGTCTTCGGCACGTACGCCGGTCTGTTCTCGACGTATCGAGGCGTCTATCCGATGCCGGTCGTCGGTGGCGGGACGTTCGCCTTTGCGACCACGCCGGCGCAGCCGCGGCAATGGACGTTCACCTGGGACGTCCCGTGGACGCAACGCATCCCGCCACCACCGCCGAAACCGTCGCCCAAACCGTCTGCCGTGCCCAAGCCCTCACCGAGCCCTTCGCCGACGCCGAAACCCTGATCTACATCTAGGCCAATCCCGGATACCAGGCGGCGAATTTCCGCCGGCCGTTGCGTTGGCGGCGCGCGAGCGACGCGTGCGTGTCGAAGATCGCCAGTTCCTCGCCGTGCGCCAGAGCGGCCGAGCGCGCCGCGATCCCGGCCTCTCCCGCATCGTGGAGTTCGCGCGCGATCGGGCGGCAGACGTCGTGTCCGCAACCGTCGGGATAGGCGGCCGGCAACCCGAGCGCCGCGATGCCGTCCGGCGTGATCGCGTCGACGAACGCATGCGTCGCGACCGTGAAGAGCTGCAGATCGGGGCGGCGTTCGGGCCGGATGTCGGCGAACGCGACCGCGTCGCCGAACGCGCTCGCGAGCGAACGCCGCGCGTTGGCGGCGGCCACGGCGATATCGGCGTTGAGATAGAGCGCGCCGAACGCGCCCGGCGGATTCCAGCGTCCGCCGTAGCGACGCGAGAACGACGTGTCGGCCGGATCGCGCCAGCTCGGATCGCAGACGCGGTAATACGTCCCGCCGCGTTTGAGGTGGGCGGGCTTCACGCCGCGGTGTAGGAGAAGGCGCGATCGAGCAGATCGAAGATCGCGACCGTTCCATGCGCGCGCAGCGCCGCCAGGATCGTCGCGCCGTCCAACCCCGGCAGCGGCGAACGGACGATCTGCGGCAAACGCTCGGGGACGAACCGGTCGTGGAGCGCCTCGGCGAGCGCCTGCGTGCGGGTCACGTCGCCGATACGCCCCATCGGAACGCCCTTGGCATACCACTCGTCGAGGGCTTGGCGACTGACGCCGAAGATGCGGGCCGTCTCGGACTTGTTCAAACCGAACACCTGGGCGATCCGGGCGAGCGCCCGCGAGCCGCGCCGGGCATAGACGCGGGTATAGAGATCGGGCATCGCGGCGGCCTCGAGCCGCAGCCCGGTCGAGGTCAGCGCGCTCAAGCGCTTCATGCCTCGATCATACCGCAGGCAGAACGCAAGTGCAAGGAAAGCGCAAGCGCTCAGCACCGCGATGCTGGTAGATTGACATCGAACATATGTTCGATTACGATAACTCTCCCATGTCGGCACTCGTCAGTCTCTCCGCCCTCCCCAGCGACCGGTTCGCGGCCTTTGCCGCGCTCAAAACGGAGTTGGCAGCCCGGGCCGAGGCGAGCCGGGTCGAGGTCGCCGGCAAGGTGCTCTCGAGCGGGATCGAGGCCCTGGATGCGGCCCTGGCGGGCGGGTACGCCCGGGGCACGATCGTCGCGCTCGAAGGGGGCTCGGGGCGGACGGCCATCGCCGCCCGGCTGCTGGCCCAGGCCACCGTTCGCGGCCTGGCCGCGGTGATCGATGCGGGCGACCTCTTCCCGCCCGCGCTGGCCCGGTCGGGCGTCCGCCTGGACCGGCTGCTGGTCGTGCCGGCCCGCACTCCGATCGGGATCGCGCGGGCCGTCGACATCCTTCTGCGATCGCGCGCTTTCAGCGTGGTGCTGATGCCCGCCGTCGCCTTGCGCACCCAGGTGTGGGCGCGCTTGGCGGGACTCGCGCAGAAAGCCGGTGCGCTCGTCCTCGCACTGGGCGTCTGCGCGAGCGCCGAACTCGCCGCCTTCGCCGCCACTCGCCTGCGTTGTGTACTCGACCGGGTGTTGGTGAGCGGTGCGGGCGGCGTCTTCGCGCGTCTGGTCGGCTACGACGTGCGCGCGCACGTGCTCAAACATCGCTACGGCCGTCCCGGCGGCAGCGCGCTCGTGCGCGCCATCGATCGCGGCGACGGCGCGCTCGTACGAGAACGCGCCGTCGCTCCGGCCGGCCTTCGCGCCGTCGCCGGCGGCTAGTGGTCCGGTCCGTCGTGCTTCGTGCGGTAGATCTGGTGCGAGAGGCGATTCTCGTCGGCGTTGAGCTGACGGTACTCGGCGCGCGAGAGGCCGCCGCCCGAGTGCAGATCGCGCGCGCGCAGGTCGTTCAGGCGCGCCTCGTCCGCCTGCAGGCGATCGTACTCCTGGGTCGTGAGCGTGCCGTACTGCACGCCTTGATAGATGCGGTTCTCTTGCCGGATTTCGCGATGACGGACTTCGCCGGCTTGGGCGGCCAACGGCGTCAGCATACCGGCGGCGCAGAGAAGCGCGAACAATGCTTTGGTCTTGGTCTTCATCGAGGTCTCCTTACGAAAGCGATGCGATGCATCGGATCTGGTATCGCTAGCGTACACCGCTTCCTCGCGTCGCAAACGCCCTCTCACCATCGTCTTACTGCGCTCTAAGAACGGCTTCATCTGATGTTGCTCTGCGTGACGGTTCCCGACTACGCGCTAGCGGTCGCTCTGATGGATGCGCCGCCTGCGGACGACGATACGCCGACGCTGCTCGCGGATAAACGCGAACGCGGTCGCGCCATCGCCGTCGACGAGCGGGCGTACGCGTACGGCGCGCGCGTCGGGCAGACGATCGCGCAGGCCTCGGCCGCGTCCCACGGCGCGCGCGTGCTGGTGCACGACGCGGCCCGCACCCGCGCGCTCTGGGACGACCTGCTCGACGCGCTCGACGCCGTCTCGCCGCTGGTCGACGGCGCAGAGCCGGGCGTCGCCTTCCTCGAGATGGCCGGGGTCCCGGGCGCCCCGGCCGACTATCTCGCGCGCGCGCATCGGGCATTGCTGGGTTTCGGTCTTCCCGTGCGGACGGCGTTCGCGCCGAACAAGTTCGTCGCGCGGGCGGCCGCCGGCATCGCCGACGGCACGATCTGCGGCCCAGGCGAGGAGCGCGCGCTGGTCGCGCCGCTGCCGCTTCGGGCGCTCGCGATCGATCCGCGCGCGCTCGAACGGCTGCGCCTGCTCGGCATCCGGACGCTGGGCGAACTGGCGGCGCTGCCGTACGGTCCGTTCGTGCGGCGCTTCGGCGGTGCGGGCGCGATCTGGCACGAGCGCGCGAGCGGGGTCGATCGTACGCCCTTCCTGCCGCGCGCGCACGCGGTCGCGATCGAGGCGACGCTCTTCGGCGAAGGCACGGCCGAGGTCGAGGCCCAGGTCGTCTTCGCGCTGCGCGTGCTGATCGACCGGGTCTGCGCGGATATGGAGTGCTTGGGCAAACGCGCCGGCGCGCTCGCGGTCGAGTTGGAACTGGAGAACGGCGAGGTGCGTACGCGCGAGATCGGGCTGGCCCAACCGACCGCGCAGGCCCGCGCCATGCTCGACGTCCTGCGTGCCAATCTCGAAGGCATCACGTTCGAGGCGCCGGTCATCGGCCTGCGCGTGCGCGCGCTGCGCTTGGAAGAAGCGGGCGAGGCGCTGCCGCTCTTCCGCAGCGCCGACGATCTGGATCCGCAGACGATCGCGGTCACGCTCGCGCGTTTGGAAGCGGCGCTGGGGGAGCCGGCCAGGCGGGCGCACGGCGTGCGCGCCTACGCGCTCGAAGAGCAGTTCGCGTACGCGCCGTTCTCGGCATCGTTCGAGCCGGTTCCTCAGGAAGATGCGGGGGACGGCGTGTCACGATCGAGTGCCATGATACCGCAGCTGCAGTTGTTGGAAGTGCGCGAGATCGAGGTGCGGACGACGGGCGGCGCGCCCGCGTTCGTCGGGTCGCGCGCGGTGCTGGAATGCGCCGGCCCGTGGCGGATCGAGGAGAGCTGGTACGCGACTCCGCTGGCCCGCGACGAGTACGACGTGCTCCTGGAAGGCGGCGCGCTCTACCGCATCTACCGCCAAGGCGAGAAGTGGTATCTGCGAGGCAGCTATGATTGAAGTCGTGCCCGATATCGATCCGTGCGAGCGGTTCCAGCGGGCGGCGGCGGCGTGGCTGGGCAGCGGAGAGATGGTGCGCACCAACCACCTGCTCTCGCCGCTCGAAGAGTTCGCCGGCTTCAACTACGGATTCGTCTATCTCATGCAGATCGACCGGCAGTCCGTCAAGATCGGCTTCTCGGAGCATCCGACCCGGCGTCTGCGCGAACTGCGTCCGGAGTACGGCGCGGGGCTGCGCCTGCGCGCCTGCTTCGTCGGCGAGCCCAAGGCCGAACGCGAGGCCCACGTGCGGTTCGCGCACCTGCGCGTGCAGAACGAACGCTTTCTGGACGCGCCGGGGATCGAGGCCTACTTCCGCACCGAACGCGAGCGCATCCGGGAGCGCGTGCGCGCCATGCATCTGTGCGCGGCCGAGTGCCAGCAACTGGTCCGTTCGCTCGACCTGCGGATGCTCCGGGCGTGGCTTGCGCGGTGAACGCGGGCGATACGCCGAGCTGCATGCGTGGTCCAACTTCACGTTTCTCGAAGGCGCGTCGCATCCCGAAGAGCTGATCGACCGGGCGGCCGAACTGGACTTGGCCGCGATCGCGCTGACCGATCGTGACGGGCTCTATGGCGCGCCGCGGTTCGCGACCCACGCGCGCCAACGCAAGGTCGCGGCCATCGTCGGGTGCGAGTGCACCTACGAGGACGGCGGCCGGGTGGTGCTGCTGGTCGAGAACGCGCTCGGCTACGGCAATCTCTGCGAGCTGATCTCGACCGCCCAGATGCGCGGCTCCAAACACGACGCGCGCCTGCGTCTCGACGATTTCGCCGGCCTCTCGGACGGGCTGATCGCGCTCTCGGGCGGCGCGCTCCCGTCCGAAGGCGAGGTGGCCGCCATGCGCGCGCATTTCGGCGAGCGCTACTACCTCGAGCTCCAGCACCACCTGACCGCCGACGACGCCGAGCGGTGCGAGCGGATCGTGGCGCTGGCCCGCCGGCTGCGCGTGCCCTACGTCGCGACCAACGCGGTCGCCTACGCCCACAAGGACGACGCGCAGTTGGCCGACGTGCTGACCTGCATCAAGCACAAGACCCATCTGACGCAGGCGCGCGTCGAGATGCTGCTGCGTCCCAACGCCGAGTCTTATCTCAAAGACGCGGCCGCCATGCGGCGGGTCTTCCGCGCCTATCCCGAGGCGATCGAGGCGACCCTGGAGATCGCGGCGCGCTGCACGTTCCGGCTCGAACGCATCACCGGTCAGTTCCCCCTCTTCCCGGTGCCCGAGGGCACGACGCGCCAGCGCTACCTGCGCGAACTGGTCGCGCGCGGCGCCGCCGAACGCTACGGGACGCCGCTTCCGGTCAAGGTCGAGCGGCAGTTGGAGTACGAGCTGGGGATCATCGCCAAGGTCGATCTGGCCGGCTACTTCCTGATCGTCTGGGACATCGTGCGCGCGGCCGCCGAGCTGGGCGTGCTCTGCCAGGGGCGCGGTTCGGCCGCCAACTCGGCGGTCTGCTATGCGCTCGGCATCACCGCGGTCGATCCGGTCGGGATGGATCTGCTCTTCGAACGTTTCATGTCCGAGGAACGCCAAGAGATCCCCGACATCGACATCGACTTCGCGCACGAAGATCGCGAGAAGGTCATCCAGTCCGTCTACGATCGCTACGGTCGCACCAACGCGGCGATGGCGGCCGAGGTGATCACCTATCGCACCCGCTCGGCGATCCGCGACGTCGGCAAGGCGCTCGGCCTGACGCTCGATCAGGTCGACGCGGTCGCGCGCGAGTACGACGCGGCCGAGTCGCTCGAGAGCATGCCGGTCGGCGGCGAGATGGCCGAACGCTTGATCGCGTTCTGCGAACGGATCGACGGCTACCCGCGCCACATGGGGATCCACTCCGGCGGGATGGTGCTCACCCGCGATCCGCTCGTCCGGGTCGCTCCGGTCGAGTGGGCCAGCATGCGCGACCGCACCATCATCCAGTGGGACAAAGACGATCTCCAAGAGATGGGCCTGATCAAGATCGACCTCCTCGGCCTCGGCATGCTCGCGCTCCTACGCGAAGCATTCAGCCTGCACAAACGCTGCTACGGCAGCGAACTCGCCCTCCATACGATTCCGGCCGACGATGCGAAGACGTATGCGATGATGCAGAAGGCCGATACCATCGGGGTCTTCCAGATCGAATCGCGCGCGCAGCAGTCGATGCTGCCGCGCATGAAGCCGGCCTGCTTCTACGACATCGTGATGCAGGTGGCGATCATCCGTCCGGGGCCGATCCAGGGCAAGATGGTCCATCCGTTCCTGCGCCGGCGCGAAGGCCTCGAACCGGTGACCTATCCGCATCCCAAGCTCAAGCCGGTGCTCGAACGCACGATGGGCGTGCCGCTCTTCCAGGAGCAGGGCATGCGATTGGCGATCGAAGCGGCCGGCTTCTCGCCGGGCCAGGCCGATCAGCTCCGTCGCGCGATGGGCCATAAGCGCTCGCACGAACGGATGCGCGAGATGTATCCGATGCTGATGGACGGCATGGTGCGCACCGGCATCGATCGTGAGGCCGCCGAGCAGCTCTTCGGCATGCTCGAGGGTTTCGCCGACTACGGCTTTCCCGAGTCGCACGCCGCCAGCTTCGCGCTGCTCGCCTACGCCTCGGCCTACGTGAAGTGCCACCATCCGGCGATCTTCGCGGCCGCCATCCTCAACGTCCAACCGATGGGATTCTATTCGACCGAGGTGCTGGTCAACGACGCCAAGCGCCACGGCGTACGGATCAAGCCGATCGCGGTCAACGCGAGCGAGTATCGCTCGTTCGTCGACGAGAGCGGCGCGCTGCAGCTGGGCTTCCATCTGGTGCGGGGTCTGGGCGCCGGGCAGACCGAGCGGCTCGAGGCGGCGCTGCGCCAAGGCCAGTTCGAGGATATCCTGGCGTTCGCGCAGCGGACCACGCTGGAGAAAGACGCGATGGAGAACCTGGCCGTCTCGGGCGCGTTCGATCCGTGGTATCGTTCGCGCCGCGAAGCGATGTGGGCGCTGCGCGCGCTCGACGAGCGCGAGGCGCGCGGCGAGCTCGGCAAGCTGATGGACGTGCACGAACCGGAGGCGACGTTCGCGCGCGTCTCGCCGGAACTGCAGACCGCTTTCGACCTGTGGTCGACCGGCCTCACGCCCGGCCCGCAAGCGATCGCGCATCTGCGTCCGGCGCTGCAGAGACAAGGCGTGCTGCCGGCCTCGCACCTGGCCGGCGCGCCGAACCACCTGGTCTGCATGGTCGGCGGGATGGTGATCACCCGGCAGCGCCCGGGCACCGCCAAGGGATTCGTCTTCCTCACGCTCGAGGACGAGACCGGCCTGGTCAACGTGATCGTCCGCCCCGACGTCTACGAACGGTACCGCCGCGTCATCCGCACCTCGGGCACGCTCGTGATCGAAGGCGTGCTGCAGAAGGAGAGCGGCTGCATCGACCTGATCGCCCGCCGGATCCGCCCCTTCGACGACCGGGGCCTTACCGACGGCGTCCGCGCCCACAACTTCCACTAGAAGGCGGAGTACGACGGGCGCCGTCAAACCGTCGCCTATGACCAAACCCCAACTGGTGGCCGCCGCCCTGGCGGTCGTCGCCGTCCTGATCTTCGATACGGTCGCAGCCGCGATCGCCAAGGGCGGCGGTGGTGCGTATCGCTGGTTCGGGATCCTCGAGATCGTCCTCTATCTCGCGATCGGCTTCATGGGGGCGCGCGCGACCGGGACGTGGCGCGGAGGCCTGGGCGTCGTGGTGATCGCCGCAGTAGCGGAAGTGACGTTGGGCTGGTACGTTTCGTCGCTGGTCGGTCCCGGCGCCGTTCCCGCCGGCACCTCGCTTGCGACCATCGCCAGCGTCGGGCTGATCGCGATCGTCTGGAACGGCATCATCGGTCTCGCCGGCGCGCTGATCGGAGCGCGGTTCGCGCGCACGACGGAGCCGCGATGACCGACACTCTCAAGGCGATCGCGTTCGCCGTCCTGACCGTCGTCGCGGTCTACTTCTTGGCGACGATCTCCGGCAAGATCGACAGCGGCGTGCAGTACTTCCTCCCGCTCGACATCGTCGTCTATCTCGGGATCGGCTTCTTGTCGGCGCGCGCGCTCGCGAGTTGGGGGCGCGGTCTCGCGGTCGTCCTGATCGCCGCCGCGGTCGACGTGGCGCTCGCAGCCGGCTCCCTGATCCTGCCGGGAGCCCCGCGCCTGAGCGCGGTGCTGATCGTCCGCGCGGAAGGGCTCGAGTTCGGGCTCAACGCGCTGGTCGGGCTGACCGGCGCCGTCATCGGCGCGCGGTTCCGCGCGGCCGGGTAGACCGCTACGGCGCTTCGGGGTGTCCCTCGTAGATGCTGCGCATGAACACCGTCAGGTAGGTCCCCGGCGGCAGCACGTACCCCGGCGGCGGGAACGGGACCGGAAGCGCGTGCGGATAGTTGAGCGGCAGCATGCGGTCGTGGTTCTTCGGATAACAGACCGGCCACGGGATGTCACCGTCGTCCTCGCCGCCGGCGCTGGTGCGCATGTCGTACGACGTGTAGTAGCAGCTCAGGCCGCCGTCGATCCAGTGTTTGGTCGGCGTGAGGATGGCGTAGACCGTCTCCTGATGGTCCTTGCCCATCTCGTTGATGATCTGCTTCTGGGTGGAGGCCGGCGTGCCGTTCGGCGTCGCGACGCTGAGCGGATCGTTCTCGGCATGCAGTTTGGCGGCGGTCCTGGCGAACTGCGCTTCTTGCTGCGCGAGGGTCTGCCCGAGCGAGGGCTGCCGCACCGGCTTGGGCGGTTGCGCGGGCGCGCTGGGAACCTCTTTGGCCAGTTCGTGCCGGGGCGGGGCGGAGCTCGGGACCGGCTTCGGCTGGGTGACCTGCGAGACGACCGGTTTGGTGATGTTCTTGGGCAGCGGCCGGTTCGTCTTCTCGAGCCGGGCGGCCGTCGAGACCGAGACGGTCTCGGGCTTCTGGTTCGGCGGGATCAGGAAGACGCGTGCGAACAGCAGCCAGACCAGCAGCGGGAGGGCGATGATGTGGACGACGAGCGAGAGTAGGGCTGCCAGCGTCAGTCGTCGCCGGCGGTCCTGTACGCCGGAGCGGGGGGCCATCGGCCCTATGCTACGGGGCCGCCCTGAGCGTTGCCTTGGCCCGGTCGGAAACGAACCCGCGAAATGCGGGTATGACACCCCGTATCTAGCGAATGAAACAGCGACCCGTCATCGGATCGCACGAGGAGAACGACCGTCTTGGATCAGTACGCGCCCCTGGATGCTCCCCAATCGTCGGCCGACGATGGGAACGGTGGGGAGAATGCCGTCGCGAAGACCTTGCTGTGGATCGGCGTCGCCGGTCTTTCGGCCGCGCTCGCCTACACGGTCGTGCGTTCGTTCGTGGCGCGCCGGCCGGCCGACGAGACCAGCCAGCGCATCCAGCATCTGATCGACGAGGCGAACACGCTCCTTAAGACGCTTGACGATAAAAAACACACGTAGTCCGGTCGCCCGCCCAGGCGCCATCCGCGTCGGGAGCGAGATCGAGATCGGTTTCACCGACCTCCTTTCCAACGGACAAGCCGTCGGCCGAGCCGGCGGCGTCGTCGTTTTTTGCTTCGGCCCGCTTCCGCAGGAGCGCGCGCTCGTGCGCGTCACCGCCGTCAAGCCGAAGTATGCCGTCGGCGAACTGCTCAAGCTCACGGCCGGCTCGCCGCATCGCGTCGTGCCGTTCTGCGAGGTCTTCGGCGCGTGCGGCGGCTGCCAGGTGCAGCATCTGGCCTATTCCGCGCAGCTCGCCTGGAAGCGCGACGTCGTGCGCGGCGCGCTCGCCCGGATCGGCGGGTTCCCCGACGCGGTCGTGCGCGAGCCGATCGGGATGGCCACTCCGCGCGCCTATCGCAACAAGATGTCGCTGGTGGTCGACCACACGTACACGACGCCGACGATCGGCTTCTACCAGCAACGCAGCCACGACGTGGTCGCGATCGACGCGTGCCCGATCGTCACGCCTCCGCTCAACGACTACATCGGGCGCCTCAACCGCGCGCGGATGACGGCCGAGACGGCGCCGGCCCTGCTCGATGCGCGTCACGTCGTCGCGCGCAGCGCGC
>JANWKW010000021.1 GCA_025451135.1 Vulcanimicrobiia bacterium
GTACGGGTCGGCACGTCGAACTCGTACTGTTCGTAGCCGCAGTACGGGAACGCCTTGCGCACGTCGTACGCCACGCCGCTGCCGCGCAGGGCCGGACCGGTGACGTTCCACTCGAGCGCCGACTCGGCCGACATGTAGCCGACGTCGATGGTGCGGTCCTGGAAGATCGGGTTGGCCTGCAGTAGGTCGCGCAATTCTTTCATGCGTCCGGGGAACTTCGCGATCAACGCATCGAGCTTGGCCAGATAGCCCTCGGGCAGATCGCCGTTGACGCCGCCGACCCGCATATAGTTCGGATGCATGCGCGCTCCGCCGGCCGCTTCTTGCAGGTCGAGGATGTTCTCGCGCATGTCGAAGCAGTAGAAGAAGATCGAGATCGCGCCGAGATCGATGCAGCCCGTCCCCAGCCACACGCAGTGCGAGGCGATACGCGTCAGTTCGGCCTGGAGCACGCGGATCCGGCTGGCGCGCTCCGGGATCGCGTCGGTGATGCCGAGCAGCTGCTCGACCGCGAGCACGTAGCAGAGCGCGTTGCTCGAAGGGGCCAGGTAATCCATGCGCTCGACGACCGTCTGGGCCTGCGACCAGAACAGGTTCTCCGCGCTCTTCTCGATGCCGGTGTGCAGGTAGCCGATCTCGGGCTCCGCCTTGACGACGGTCTCGCCCTCGATCTCGAGCATGATCTGCAGCACGCCGTGGGTGGACGGATGCTGCGGGCCCATCGAGAGGACCATCGCGTTGCCTTCGTGCGAGACGATCTCCGGCGTGAGGGGCGTGGCGGACATCGTCATTGGCCGCGAGCCTTCTTGACTTGCTCTTGCAGGGCTTCGAGCGTCTTGCCGGACGGCGGCGTGCCGGCCTGCACGTTGGACTTCAAGGCGAACGGCGGACGCGGCGCGCGTTCGCGCGCGGGACCGCGCAGCGGATAGTCCTTGCGCAACGGATAGCCTTCCCAGTCGTGCGGCATCTGGATGCGGCGCAGATCCGGGTGGCCGTTGAAGACGATGCCGAACAGGTCGAAGACCTCGCGCTCGGCCCAGTCGGCCGACCTCCAGAGATCGGTCGCGGTCGGCAGGTGCGGCTGGGCGCCGTCGACGCCGCACAGCAGACGGAAGCGCTGCGGCGTGCCGGCCGATGCGACGGTCGTCGCGGCCGCCGGCAGTTTGAGCAGATGATAGACGACGTCGAAACGCGGAGCCCGCTCGGGATAATCGACCGCTCCGAGGTCGAGCAGCATGGTGTAGCCCTCGCCCTTAAGCGCTTCGAGGCGCGCGCGCACCTGGGTCGCGTCGACGCGTTCGATGGTCGCGTCGGTCAGGGGCGGGCGGAGGCTCGTCGGGTCGGTCGCGAGACCGGCGAGCGGCGGGGTTTGCGTGCTGGGCATCGTTTACGTGTTCGCCTCGTGCGTGAAAGTGGTTACGCGCGCGCCAGGATCCCGCCGCGTCCGCCCTGGCGGATCTGCTGCTGGATCAGGTTGACGGCGTAGAGCAATCCGTCCGGAGTCGGCGGGCAGCCGGGGACGTAGACGTCCACCGGCACGATCGTGTCGACGCCCTGGACGATCGCGTAGTTGTCGAAGACGCCGCCGCTGCTGGCGCAGGCGCCCATCGAGATCACCCACTTCGGATCGGCCATCTGGTCGTACAGACGCTTCACCACCGGCGCCATCTTCTGCGCGACCCGGCCGGAGACGATCATCAGGTCGGCTTGACGCGGCGACGAGCGGAAGACCTCGGAACCCAGACGCGCGATGTCGTACTCGGCCGAAGTGACGGTCATCATCTCGATCGCGCAGCACGCCAGACCCATGGTCAGCGGCCAGACCGACGAGGCCTGCGCCCACCGGGCGACGTCATCGAGCCGGGCGAGCAAGAAATGCCCCGGGCTTACCTCCATGCGAATCCGCCCTTCTTCCATACATATGCATAGCCGACCGCGAGGACGATCACGAAGACCACCATCTCGATCAGGCCGAACGCGCGCAACTGGTGCATCATGACCGCCCACGGATAGAACGACGCGGCTTCGACATCGAAGATCACGAACAGCATCGCGATGATGTAGAAGCGCACCGGGAACCGCCCCGCGACCGCCGACGTCGGCTCGACGCCGCACTCGTAGGCCTCGGCCTTCTGCGGGTTCGGCTTGGCCTTGCCGAGCAGGCCCGGCAAGAACGTGAACAGCGACGCAAAGGCCAGGGCAACGAGAAAATAGATGGCGACGGGCAGATAGGGGGTCATAGACCGTCGATGGATACGGCGGACGGGCCGAATTACCTGGGGAGTGACGCTCGCGCGCGAGCCCGCAAGGGGTTCCCTTCCGCCCGCTGAAGGCGCCCATATGCAAGCCGCCGCTCGACACGTCTGGCGCTTCTCTGCCGTCGCCCTGGCCTTGACGGCACTCTCGCTCGCGCCCGGCCGGGCCGCGAGCCCGAAACTCATCGCGATCGTGAAGCCGGCGGTCGCCGCCGCCGTCGTCAACTTCCGCCCGTTGCACACGAGCCGTTCGGCGACGAACCACTACGACTACATCCAATACGCGACGACCTCGGCGTTTGCGAGGATCTGCCGCTACTGCACCGTCACCGACGCCTTCGCCGGCCCGAAGAATCCGGAACGCTGGATGCTCGGCTGGGATTGGTACTATCACGGGAAGCAGTGGACGCCCGGAGCGATCGCCACCGACGCAGCAGCCACCCTAGGCCCGGTGCTCAAGGGCTACAAGCTCGCCCGGTCGATGGACGGTGCGCGCTACGTCCTCGATTGGGAAGGGCCCGACAAGACCTGGGTCTATCTCGAGACCAACGATCCCGAGGTGGACGATCCCGGCTTCCATATCAACGTCGGACACGACGTCGCCAAGCCGATCAACGTCATCAAGACGCCGCCCTTCACCGCGGTCCAGCGATCGGATATCACCACGGCCTTGACCAGCTACCTCAAGCTCGGCCTGACCGACGCGCCGAACAACTTCACGTCGATGCGTGGGGCCGCCGAGGACCCGAAGCTCTTCAAAGCCGACCATTTCGAGCCGTACCACTGCGCCGTCTCGTTCGCCCCCGGCATGGACGACTGCGGGATCACCGGCCTGCTGAACTACTCGGCGGCGAAGTGGATGCTCGAGGCTCAGACGATCGCGATCGGCGGGACGCCGGAGCAGGCCCGCGCCTTCGTCCACGCGCTCGTGGTCGCGGCCTTACCGTACGGCTATACCGTCGAATCCGACCCGATCCGGCTGATGAATGCCGATTACGAATGGAACGGGCCGTCCGACATCTCGATCTCGTACAACTCGAGCGTCACCGAGGGCAAGACGAGCTTCCGCTTCACGATCTGGCATTTCTTACGCCAGTAATGCCGGCCGTCACAGGCGTTCCCGCATTCGCGATGGTACTCTTATCGATATGAAGATGCGTGTTGGGATTCTCGGACTCGTGCTGCTCCTCGGCCTGGGCGCCGACGGCGGCGGCTGCAACGGCAGTCCGGTCGGCGTCCAAGACTACGGCGCGATCACCGGACGCGTCATCGATGCGGCCACCAACAAGCCGATCGGCGGCGCGCTGGTCTCGGTCGGGTCGCTCTATACCGGCTATGCCGATCCTCAAGGCGCCTTCACGCTGCCCGCCGTGCCGACCGGCACCCAGACGGTGACCGCCCGCTCGCCCGGGTACGGTTCGGGCACGGCCGACATCCTGGTCCGCAAAGACCAGACGGTCTCGGTCGACTACATCAAGCTCCAGCCGCTCGTCCAAGTCGGTCCGACCCCGCTCCCGGCCTCGCCCGCGCCCACGATCACGCCGGCTCCGGCCGCTACGTAAGACGGACGTCGGCGAGATCCAGGTCGTACTGGATGTTGCGAAAGACGTCGTCTGGGATCTTGCCGTCCGCGCGGAGCTCCTTGATCTTGGTGCGTTCGGCGTCGAGCGCGGCCTTCTGCAGGCGATGGTCGATAGTGTTTTCGACCGGCTCTTCTTCTCCGTCTTCGGCGCTCAAATGGCCGCGTAGGTGCTCGATGCGCTGGGCGTATTCGCCGAGGAGCCGGCCGACCGTCTCCCACTCCAGCGCCGAGTCGAAGTGGCGCTCCTGCGCGTGCAGTTCCTCGATGCCGGCCTCGAGCGCCCGGATGCGCACCTCGGTCTCGGCCTTCACGCGCGAACTGCTCTCGGCCACGCCGAGCGCGTTGATCATCGGCGCCAGCGTGAAGCCCTGCACGATCAAGGTCGCGAAGATCACGCAGAACGTCACGAACAGGATCTCGTTGCGCGCTTCGCCGAGGTCCGCGTGGCCCGCGCCGACGAGCGGGATCGCGAGCGCGGCCGCGAGCGAGACGATTCCGCGCATGCCCGCCCACGAGACCACCACCACCGCGCGCCAGTCCGGCGACGGATCGGCGTCGCGCAGCTTCTTGCTGAACAGTCGCGGCAGATAGGTCGCCGGAAAGATCCAGACCGGCCGGATCAGGATCACCACCAGACTCACGACGACCGCCGCCGTGATGTAGTGCCAGGGCGCGTTGCTCAGTCCGCTTACGATCTGCGGCAACTGCAGCCCGATGACCACGAATACGAAGCCGTTGAGCAGGAACAGCATGACTTCCCAAACGGCTCCGCCGATCAGCCGCGTCTCCGAATCCCAGAAGTGGGCGGAGCGCCGGCCGAGGTACATGCCTGCGGTGACGGCGGCCAGTACGCCCGAGACGTGCATCGCCTCGGCCGGGAGATACGACGCGAACGGCGCGATCAGCAGGATGGCGTTCGAGATGGTCGGGTCGTCCAGACGTTTGCGCGAGAGGAACTTCATCACCAGCTCGAAGCCGAACGCGATCGCGAGCCCGACGGCGATGCCGCCGATCGAGACGACCACGAACGCGAGGCCCGCCTGCGCGAACGAGAACGTGCCGTAGGCCACCGCCGCGATCGCGAAGCGATAGAAGACCAGCGCGGTCGCATCGTTGACCAGGCTCTCGCCCGAGAGGATGGCCGCGATACGCCGCGGGACCGCGAGCTTCTGCAGGATCGCCTCGGCGGCGACCGCATCCGGCGGCGCGACCACCGCGCCCAGCACGAACGCCAGCGGCCAGGTGAGCGCGGGCAGCAGCGCGTGCGCGACCGCCGCGACGATGACCGTGGTGAAGACGACCAAGCCGATCGCGAGCAGGCCGATGGCGCGGCGGTTCCGCTTGAACTCGACGTAGTCGGTCGACCAGCCGCCCGAGAACAAGAGCGGCGGCAAGACCAGCAAGAAGATCCAGTTCGGATCCAGATGGACGGGCGGCAGATGCGGGATGAACGCCAGGGCCGCGCCGCCCAGCACGAAGGCGACCGGGAACGGCACGTCGATCCGCTTGGCCACCAGCGCCAGGCCGGTGGTCGCGCACATCAGCACGACGACGACGAGCGCGACGCTCACGACTTCAACTCCAACGGCAGTCCCGCGACGAGCAGGACCGCGCGCTGCGCGCGCGCGGCGATCCGGCGTTCCATGCGGCCTAGAACGTCGCGGAAGAGCCGCGCGGATGCACGCTCGGGCACGACGTCCCAGCCGACCTGCTCGCCGACGACCGCGACCGTGCCCGCGAACGCCGTCAGCGCGTCGGCTAGCGCCTCCGCTTCGCGGTCGAGCGCGGCCTCCGCGCCGGCGTAGTCGCCCTCGATCGCGTCCGCCCGCGCGAACAGCCGGGTCGCCAGCCACGTCCCGAGCGCATCGAAGATCCAGAACTCCGCCGCGCCCGCACCGGCGAGCGCCGCGAGCAACGCCTCGGGTGCCAGGCCGGCGGTTTCCAGGGTGGTCCAGCCGGCGGGGCGGTCGCGGGCGTGCCGCTCGAGACGCGCGATCCACTCCGGATCGGCGGCGTCGGGCGCCGCGGTCGCGACGAACGTGACGCGAGCGCCGCTGCGCTCGGCCAGGCGCGCGGCGAACGCGCTCTTCCCGGAACGGACCGGGCCGGTGACGAAGATCGCGCTCATGGCGCTGGAGATTATCTCAGCTATCGCCGGGGTCTTGCTTGTGTGGCTGACCCTGCGCGACGTTTTCCAGACCGCGGTCGTTCCGCGGGCCCCGTACTTCAACATCCGGCCGAGCAGCCTGGCGACGCGGCTGCTCTGGCGGTTCTGGCCCAAGATCGCCCGGCTCTACGGCGCGAGGCGTCGCGAAGACATCCTGAGCACGTTCGCGCCGTTCAACATGATCGCGCTCCTGGTGCTCTGGGCCGCGCTGGTCGGCCTGGGCTACGGCTGCATCTTCTACGCGATGCGCGCCCAGCTCGCACCCCAACCGATGGATTTCCACACCTCGCTGTACTTCGCGTACAGCACGATGCTCACGATCGGATTCGGCGATGTCGTGCCTCACTCGTTCTGGTCGCGGGTGCTCGCCATCATCACCGGCGCGAGCGGCCTCGGCCTGGTCGCGGTGGTGACGTCGTACCTGTTCGCGATCTTCGGGTCGTTCTCGGCCCGCGAGCGCTACGTGATCGCGCTGGCGGTGCGTGCCGGCACGCCTCCGAGCGGCTGCGGACTGCTCGAGACGCACGGCTACGCGAAGCTGGTCGACCGCCTGCCGGACGTGATGAAGGACGGACAGAGCTGGGCGGCCGGCGTCGTGCAGAGCCAGATCGCCTACCCGATCCTCAACTACTTCCGCTCGAACGACGCGCAGCAATCCTGGATCGGTACGCTCGGCGTCCTGCTCGACGCCGCCACCATGATCGTCGCGACCGTCGACGGCGTCCCGAAAGGCGAAGCCGAACTGCTGATCGCCGTCGGCCGGCGCGCCGCCCACGACCTGGCGATCCACCACCACATCGGCGTCCTCCACCACGACGCCGGCGTCGCCCGCCACCACTTCGACGACCGCCGCGCGCGCCTAGCATCCGCCGGCTACACCCTGCGCGACCCCGAACCCGCCTGGCACGACTACACCCGCCTACGCGCGACCTACGCCCCCCAACTCAACGGCATCGCAAAATACTTCCGCATCCCCTCAATCCCCTGGAGCGACACAAACTAAAAAAGCCGCACGCACCAACAACCGCGCGGAACAAACGCGCTGCAGAACACGGCGCGCCGATCGACCGCTTTCCGTCTCGGGCGTCCTAC
>JANWKW010000022.1 GCA_025451135.1 Vulcanimicrobiia bacterium
CTCCGAAGACCAAGAGCTCGCGACTCGCGCCCGGATCGCGGCCGGCGGCGTGAAGCTCGTCTACACCACCCCCGAAAAGCTCGAAGACGAGGGCTTCCAGGCGATCCTCCGCACGCTCAAGGTGCCGCTCTTCGTTGTCGACGAGGCGCACTGCATCAGCCAATGGGGCCACGACTTCCGGCCGGCGTACTTGGCGCTCGGTCACGCCATCGAACGGCTCGGCCGCCCGACCGTGCTGGCCGTCACCGCCACCGCTACCCCGGCCGTCCGCGAAGACATCCTCCACCAGCTCGGGATCGAGCACGTCAAGCCGATCGTCAAAGGCTTCGACCGTCCGAACCTGGTCTACGAAGCGCGCCGCGCGGACAAGGACGCCGACAAGCTCAAGTCGCTGGCGGCGCTGTTCACCGGGCCGGAGGCGCTCTCGGGCACCGGCATCATCTACACGGCCACCATCAAGAACGCGCTCGAAGTCCAGGCCTATCTCAACGACAAGCTCCACGTGCCGGCCGCGGTCTACCACTCGAAACTGCAGAAGCACGATCGCACGACCGTCCACAACCTCTTCATGGACGAGGCGATCCGCGCGGTCGTCGCGACCAACGCGTTCGGTCTGGGCATCGACAAGCCGAACATCCGGTTCGTGGTCCACTACGATCTGCCGGGCTCGGTCGAGGCGTACACGCAGGAAGCCGGTCGCGCCGGCCGCGACGGCGACCCGTCGCGCTGCATCCTGATCTATCGCATGAGCGACACGCGCGTGCAGAACTATTTCCTGACCGGCAAGTATCCGGACGTCGAGGAAGTGCAGCGCGTCTTCGGGACGATCGAGGTGTTCGGCGCGCAGGAGCGCGTGACGGTGACCGACCTGCGCAAGATCCTCCAGCTCCCGCTCACCAAGCTCAAAGTCATCCTGGCGCTGCTCAAGAAATCCGGCTACATCGAAGCGGCCGGGAAGTCGGCTTACACGCTGACCGAAGCGGTCCGCAAGCATCGCGATCTGGTCCTCAACCTCGCGTCGTACGACACCAAGAAGTCGTACGACCAGAGCAAGCTCGCGATGATGCTGCAGTACGCCGAATCGCCGTCGTGCCGCCGCCGCTTCATCCTGAACTATTTCGGCGAGGATTTCGCCGAGGCCAACTGCGGCGCGTGCGATAGCTGCCTGCGGGCCGCCGCGAAGGGCCCGATCCCGCTCGCGTTCGACCGCGGCGAGGACAACTTCCGCATCGCCGACGTGGTCGAGCATCCGAAGTTCGGACAAGGCACGGTCGAACGGGTTGAGAAAGACCTCGTCACCGTGCTCTTCCCATCCGTCGGCTACAAGACGCTCCTGGCCTCGGCCGTGCACCGAGAAGGCGTCGCGACCAAAATTGCCTGATCGTCGAACGGGTCCGGTCCTCGCCGCGGCGTTCGCCGCGATCCTCGCAGCATCGGCCCTCGGCGCCCGCACGCTCGCGCAAGAGACCCCCTCCCCGGCCCCATCGGCGACGCCGTCGCCGCAGGTCTCGGGCGCGCCCGGATCGCCCACGCCCTCGCCGACGCCGTCGCCCAGCCCGACGCCGCCGCCGATCCTGGTGGTCCCGCAGGCCGGCGCCGTACCGGTCGGCGAGCACCAGGTCTTGCAGATCTCGTCGGTGCTCGGCGACGTCACCGTCAAGGTCGCCGATCCGGCGGTGGTCGACGCGGTCGTCGATCAGGGCACGCGCACGCTGACGCTGACCGGCAAGGCGCCCGGCGCGACCGTCGTGACGGTCGGCGACGCGCGCGGCCTCACTCGGGACGTCCCGGTCCGGGTCGCGTTCCTCGCGGGCACGATCGCGCCGTCGGCCGTCCTGCGGCTGACCGGCGATCCGGCCTCGGCCGACTATGTGAAGATGCAGGCGGTCGCGCTCGCGAAGCGGCTAGCGCAAGCGCGCCCCGGCGCCCAGGTCGTCGCGACCGTCGATCAGCTGACGTACGCGGGCGCGCTCGCGCAGGACGACGTCGTCACCATCGACGTCCCGGTCCTGATCCAGGGCGTGGGCTTCTTCGAGGCCGACGGGACCACGCGGGTGCGCGTCGAGAACGTGGCCGCGCCGCGCATCGCGCCCGCCACCTTGATGGTCAGCGATTATCCGGAACGGCTCGAATCCGACGGCGTGCTGTTCACCGCCGATCTCGCGCGCGAGACGCCGTCGCGGTTCCTTTACTTCCACTTCAATCCGGCCGGTCAGCCGGATCGCCGGATCGTCCTGCGGGCAGAGAACACCTCGCCGGAACCGGCCGTCGTACAGTTCATCAGCGGCGACGGCGGCCCCGGCGCCAACGAGATGGAGGTCGGCCACGACGCGACCAAACGGTTCTTGGTGCGGGTCGTGCAGAACGAAGGCAGCTTGATCGCGATCCCCGGGAACGCCGCCGTCAATCTGGTCGAAGACGCCGTGCCGGCCGGAGCCGTCGTCGCGAACCTGCTGCAGCTGCGCGTGCTCAGCGGCGGCGGCGTGCACCTCACCCTGTTCGCACAGGACGCGACGTCGGATCCGGGCGAGTCGCTGGCGAGCACCGAGCTGCTCGAAGGCGCCTACAAGCACGCGCGCGGCATCTACGACATCCCCGAGTTCCACGACGCGCGCGCCTGGAGCGTCTCGGATCCGTATCTCGAACTCTCGGTCGGACAGATCCCGCTCCCCAACCGGCTCAAGGGCGAGGCGCTTTCGGGCGACTACGGCGTGCTGCAATCGTTCGTCGTCAACGTGATGAACCCGTACGCCACGCCGCAGTCGATCGCGATCTACGAGAATCCGCGCGGCGGACGCGCGACCGGTACGTACCTGATCGACGGCGTGCTGATCCAATCGCATCAGGTGCCGGCCTATTCGCGCTACAAGATCCGGCAGTACGTCGTTCCGGCCAAGGGCTTCGTGCGCGTGACCATCGTGACGATGCCCGAAGGCGGTTCGTTCTATCCGCTCAAGCTGATCTTCGCCCCGGACGACGGCAGCGTCGCCCCGGGCGCGCCGGGTTCGCCCGTCTACTAGACCGAGCCGCCCTTGCGCAGCGCCGCCGCGTAGACGGCGCGCATCGCTCCGGCGTTGGCGTCCCAGGCGAAGCGCTCGATCGCGCGTGCGCGCGCCTCGGCCGCGCGCGCGTCGAGGTCGCCGCGCAAGGCGCCCGCGAGCGCTTCCGTCCAGGCCGCGACGTCGAGCGGCACGACCGGCGCGTCGTCGCGCACGACTTCCGGTAGCGAGCTGCGGTCAGAGACGATCACCGGCGTCCCGGCGCAGAGCGCCTGCGCGGCCGCGTAACCGAAGCCCTCGTAGCGCGACGGGACCGCGACGACCGCGGCCGAGGCGTAGAGTTCGAGCACCTCGGCCCGCTCCACGTATCCGCGCAGTTCCAAGCGGCCGGCCACGCCGAGTTCGCGCGCGAGCGCGATCACCTCGTAGGTGTACTCCGTCGACGGACCGACCGAGACCACCCGCGCGTTCGGCAGGCCGACGAGCACGCGCGCCAGGAACTCGAGATTCTTGCGCCGCTCGATCGTGCCGATCGCCAGGATCGTGCGCCCGTCGCCGGCGCGCCGCGGCAGCCGCATGTAGTCGTCGGCGACGCCCGGATAGACCACCGTCACGCGCGATGCGTCCAGGCGCGGCGCGGCGTCGAGCAGCTCGCCGCGCGAGAATTCCGAGTCGACCACGATGCGGCGCGCGTGCCGATAGCGGTCGATCGAGACCGCGCCGAAATAATACCGCGCGTACGGACGCGCGTGCCCCTGCACGCGCAGCCAGGCGACGTCGTGCACGGTGACGACCGCCGGCATGCCGAGCGCGAGCGGCATCGTCCCGGCGGCGCAGTGGAGCAGGTCCGCGCCGGACGCGAGCGCGCGCTGCGGCAGCAGCACCTGATCCCAGTAGACGCGCCGGTCGAAGCGCCACGGATCGATCCGCGGTTCGCACAGCCGCACCACGTCGATGTCCGACCGTTCGAGAGCGCGGGCCAGACCCCCGACGTACTCCCCGATCCCGGTGGCGGTGCCGATCGTCAGCTGCGCGTCGAGCGCGATCTTCACGACGGGCCGGCTCCATGCCGGGCCGCGCGCGCCAGGCCGGCGGCCGCATCGGCGCTGTTCGGATTGATGCCGAGCGCCCGAGCGAACGCGTCGCGCGCCGACGGCCAATCCTCGAGCAGGACGAACTGATTGCCGAGCGCGAGCCAATACTTCTCCGAGAGCGGCGCGAGCGCCACCGCCTTGCGGTATCCGGTCAAGCTGTTCTTCCAGGCGGCTGCCCGGATCGAGGGGTCCAAGAACCCTTGGCGCGTCGCCAGGCGCCCGAGCGTCCAATACGCCTCGGCGACCGCGTCGGGATGCGTCGTCAAGGCCTCCAGCCGCACCAGCAATTCGTCCTCGAGCGCGTAGGCGCCGACCGGATCCTTGACGCCCATCGCCTTGACGTAGCGCGAGACCGCAGCCACGTCGGGCGCGACGAGGTAGTATTCGAGCGCGAGCCGCGACTGACCGCGCGCGGCCGCGACCTGCGCGAGCAGTTCGTTGCGGGCGGGATCGGGCGGCATCCGGATGGCGTGCGCCTGCGCGCCGTCCGGATCGCCGTTCGCGAGCGCATCGCGCGCCAGCATCTGCTCGACGTAGGGCGCCGGAGCGATCCGTTCCAACGTGCCGTAGATGGCGAGGCCGAGCGGGCGCGGCGCGCGGCCGAAGATCGCGGCCGAACCGAGCTGCACGCAGGCAAGTGCCGCGACCAGGGCTGCGACGACGAGGGTGAGGACGGCGAAGAGCGGTGCGTGGGTCCGCGCGAGGGTCAGAACTTCACCGTGAAGTTGACGTCGGCGCGCGTCTGCGAGGTGCTGTTCGCCGGGGCCAGGTTATCCAAGAAACGGTACTGCCGCGCGCTCACGACGATCGCCGAGGACGAACGCGGGATCGCGAACGTCAGATTGCCGACGTACGAGAACTTGGACGTGTCGAGGTTCGGCGAGAAGCCCTGCGCGTCGACCGCGCCGGTGTAGCGCTGCGTCCCGTACTGCATGCCGACCGTCAGGTTGCGCGCGATCGGGACGGCCAGTCCCGCGTCGATGCCGCGGGTCGTCACGTCGTTGTAGCCGCCGGCCATCTGGGCGACGCTCATGCCGGGCACGTCGGCGATCGACGGCTTGGCGGCGAGGCCCGGACGGTACTGGAAGGTCGGGACGGTCTGGCTGCTCAGCCGTTCGTAGGTGCTGCCGAGGTCGAACTTGACGCGGCGCCCGGCGACGCCCAGGCTGACCGACGAGATCGCCTGCAGGCGCTGGTCGCGCGCGGAGAGTTCCGCCAGTTCCGCGTCGCCGCTCGCTCCGCTCAGCTGGAACGTGCCGACACTGGTCGCGGGGTCATACGCGGTGCTCGCGTCGCGCAGCGACGAAGAGAAGGCGACCGGCGCGTCGTCGGAGCGCGCGAGCGTCGGGGCGGTCAGCGCGAACCGCGAGAGGTAGGCGGGAGCGTAGGCGGCCGTCGCGACCGGAGCCGGCGAGGGCGGCACGAACCGCGACGCCGGGATCGCGACCGGACGGAAGAAGGCGAGCGAGAGCGGAGGCAGGTCCGGGAGCACGACGCGCGCGATCGCCGGCAACGCGACCGGCGTCGTGATGCGGAAGGCGAGGCCGCGCAGCGAACGATCGGCGCCCGGCGAGAATTCGGCCGGTTCGGTCGGCACGCGCCCGAAGGTCCGCATCGCGAACGCCGACGACAGGTCGGAGATCGGAGACGCCGTGGCAACGCCGATCCAGAGCGCTGCGACCAGCACTGCGATCAAGACGGCCGAGACGACGCGACGCATGTCTCCTCCAAAGACCGGTATTCCCGGGTAATTCAGCTATCGGACGATTACTCCGGACCCAACAGGTACGACGTACCCCTACCGGGACTCCCGCTACCAAGATACCGTCGGCCTATCAGTATAGCAGCATAATCGTCGATCGGCCTGGGCGGAAGCTGGAGACTGCGCGGGATCAGCCGGCGCCAGCCCCGGGGCGGGTGATCCGCGAAATACAGCTCCCGGGCGCGCAGGGTGGTCTCGCGCTCGTCGACCAGGGCGATCGGCAGGCCGAGCCCCTCGAGCGCGACCCGGACGGGCCGGACGTTCGTGCCGTGGCCCAGGGCGACCGCCGCCAGCCCGTAGGTCGCCGCCAGCGCCGCGAACCGGGCCGAGAGCCCGTCGTTCGGGGCGATGCCTTGGTCGAGGACCGACCCGTCGGGGGCGAGGATCGCGTAGCCGACCTTGCGGGTGCCGGGGTCGACGCCCAGGACGGGTCCGCCGGTCACGGCTGCTGCGAGAGCACGACGACGATCGGGAGCTGGCCGGTCTGGAGGGCGGTGTGCGGGTAGATGTCGGCCCCGGCGAACGCGGTCATCACGAACGTGCCGTGGCCGGTCGTCAGCATCTTCTGCATCTCGTCGATGCTCGGCAGGGTCCGGGTCACCCGCGGCGTCCCGATGAAGAGCGGCGACATCTTCTTCTGCGTCACCAGCACCTCCGCGACGTGCTGCTGCAGCTGCGCGTAGGCCAGGCCGACGTTGGCGGTCGGACCGGGGGTGATGCCCATGGTCGCGATCGCGTCGCCCGACTTCACCTTGAGCGAGTCGGAGAAGATGTCGAGCGCGAAGTGGATGTGGTCGCCGACGAACAGGTTGCGATCCGCGACCGCGATGACCAGCACGTCGTTGTCCGTCACGTCCGCCTTCTGGGCGAGCAGGTCCAGCTGCGCGCTGACGTCCGCCGGCGGCTGGAACGGCTTGAGCTGCGGGTAGGAGGTGTTCACGACGGCGACCGTGCTCGCGTAGAAATCGCGGACCATCTTCTCGCGTTGATCGACCGAGCTGCCTTTCGGGAGGCGCGCGACGTTGACCGAGACGGGCTGGTTGAGGGGCAGCACGATCTGGGTGTCGTTGACCTTGGTCTCGAGCGCCGCCGCCTGCGCTTTGAGCGCGGCGATCTGATCGTTGATCGTGCGCAGCGTGAAGAACGCCGTCTTCACCTCGTTCGAGGCGAAGATCGCGCCCAGCGTCACGATCAGGGCGATCACCACGCCCGTCCCGATCGCGACGATGGTCGACGTATAGCGCGGGCGGATGCCGAAGAGCGTCAGCCGCTTGCGCCCGACCTGATGGCCGACCCGGTCGCCGACGTAGGCGATGCCGCCCGCGAGCGCCGCGATCAGCAGGATGAACCCGATGCCCGTGAGCGTATCTCTCATACCGCCGCCGCCTTGCGCAACCGGCTCGCGCCGATCGCGGTGAAGATGATGTTGGGCATCCAGGCCCACACGAACGCCATGCCGATCAGCGCCTCGCCGACGTACGAGAAGACCGTCGCGGCCACGTAGTAGACGAACACGATCGCGACCGCCAATCCGAAGCCGAGACTGGTGTTGCCGCCGCCGCGCTGGTTGCGCAGCCCGAACGGCACCGCGATCAGCACGAACACGAAGCACGCGAACGGCTGGGCGAGCTTCTCCCAATAGGTGGTGGTGTACTTCGCGACTTCTGTGTCGTCGAGCTGGCCGGAGCGGATCGAGTTGGCGAGCGCGGCCCGGCTCATCTGCTGGGGATCGCCGTTGGCCATCCGGGTCGCGATGTCGGCCGGCTTCTCGGCGATCTCGACGTCCATCGAGGGCTGCTTGGGCGCACTCGTCAGATCCCCGGAGGCCTCGAAGCGGTAGGTCGACACGTTCTGCATCACCCACTTGTTCGCCAAGAACTGCGCCCGGTCGGCGAACGCGATCATGGTCGGCTGGCTCTTGGCGTCGTACTGGATCATGGTGACGTTGAGCAGCGCCTGCGCGTGGCCGTCGTACCCGGTCGCGAACGTCTTCTGCACGCCGCCGCCCGGCAGGGGCGTGGTGTCGGAGAGATCCCGGCCGAACGCGCTGACGTGTTTGATCACCGTGTTCTCGATCTCCGCGACCTGGCCGTTGGCGTACGGCACGATGTCCTCTTGGAGGAAGAGCGTGGCGAACGACATCACGAGGCCCGCCACCAGCAGCGGCGCGACGATCCGCAGGAAGGTGATGCCGCCGGCCTTCATCGCGGTGATCTCGCTCTCGCCGGAGAGGCGCTGGATCGCGAGCAGCGTGCCGAGCAGCAGCGCCATCGGGATCGTCAGCGAGACGATGTAGGGCAGGTCCCAGAGGAAGACCTCGATCGCCGCCCACAACGGGGCGTGCTGGTCGCTGACCAACCGCCCGATCGCCAGGATCTGCGTGGCCGCCAGGATCAACGCGAACGCCGAGAGCCCGAAACCGAACGTCTGGCCGAGTTCGGCCAGCAGATACCGGTCCAGGATGCTCGGACGCAGGCTCACAGGCGGAACTCGTGTCCGAGATAGAACTCGCGCGCGACCGGCGAGGCCATCACCTCGTGGGCGGTTCCCGAGACCACGATCGCGCCTTCGTTCATCAGGTACGCGCGGTCAACGATGGCGAGCGTCTCGCGGACCTGATGATCCGTGATCAGCACGCCGAGCCCGCGGTCGCGCAGCTGGCGGATCATATCTTGGATATCCTTGACCGCGATCGGATCGATCCCGGTGAACGGCTCGTCGAGCAGCAGGAACGCGGGCTCGGTCGCGAGCGCGCGCGCGATCTCGACCCGGCGCCGCTCGCCGCCCGAGAGACTGTCGGCGCGCGCGTGTTCGAACGCGCGCAGGCCGAACTCCTCGAGGAGCGGCCCGAGCCGTTCGTCCTGTTCGTCGCGCGGCACGCCGTGCTGCTCCCAGATCAAACGGATGTTGTCGCCGACCGAGAGCTTGCGGAAGATCGAGTTCTCCTGCGCGAGATAGCCGAGGCCGTTGCGGGCACGCCGGTACATCGGCGCGTGCGTCAAGTCCAGCTCGCCGCCCGGGCCGTCCAGGACGACCGTTCCGCCGTCGGGCTTCACCAGTCCGACCACCATGTAGAACGTGGTCGTCTTGCCGGCACCGTTGGGGCCGAGCAGGCCGACCACTTCGCCCGTCTTCACCTCCGCGCTCACGCCGTTGACGACGGTCCGCGCGCCGTAGCGTTTGACCAGACCGCGGAGGCGGATCGTCCGTTCGGGATCGCTCACTGCATTCTCAGATTCTCAAGCGTGATGTCGGAGTCGAAGCTGTTGCCGGTGCCCTCGTAACCGTTTGCCGTCCGCAAGACGACGCCGCCGTCGCCGTGGAGCGTTCCGCTCGCACGATCGTAGACCATCTGCCGGCACGTCAGCGTGTCGCCGTTGGACGTGGTGGTGGTCACGCCGTCGTAGAGCGTGAGGGTCTGCTTCGCCTCGACCGCGACCGCGCGCGGGGCGCTCGCTTGCAGCGATCTCCCGGACTTGTCGTAGAACGTCACGGTGACATCGTAGAACGTCCCGTCGCCCGCTCCCTGCGCCGTGTTCGCGATGGCGCGATCGCGCACGATCATCTTGTAGGCGACCCGGCCGTCCTTGTGTCCGTAGAAGACGAGCGGTCGGCGCGGGCTGCCGTGGCTGGTGATGAGGAGCGGCGGCGCGCCGGTGATGGTCGGGCCCGGCGTCGGGGTGGCCGAACCGGGCGAGCGTCCCGGTTGCGGATTGCACGCGGTCGCCGCCAGGACGCAGACGAACAGCAGGCGTTTCACGCGCCGTCCTCGCCGAGGCCGTCCCGCGCGAAGACCAGCGCCAGCGCCATGGTCGGCAGCCACAGTCCGAATATCACCACGCTCACGGTATCGATCAGCCCTTGCACCATCGTGCCGACGAGTCCCGCCGCCACCGCCAACGCCAGCCGCGCGTGAGCCGGTCGCGCGGCCGCGATCGCCGCCCGCAGGATCTGCGCGAACCGCCACCACGCCCAGACCACCGCGACCACGCCGACCAGGCCCATCTCCGCGAAGATCGTCAGGAAGAAGCTGTGCGCGTGGAAGGCGGTCGGCTCGCCGTCGGGCAGCCGGACCTGCGCGTAGGCGGTCGCGAAGTCGAACGGCCCCACGCCGGTGAGCGGAAAACGTTCGATGATCTCGAGGCTGGCCTGCCAGATCGAGAGCCGGGTGTAGTTCTCGCTCGGGTTGTGGTTGACGTTGAAGAACGCCACCACCGCGACGGCGGCCAGCGCGAACGGGACCAGCGCGTAACGCGCGCGCGCGCCCTGCGTGGTCGCCAGATAGAACGCGGCCGCCGCCGCCAGGCCGACCCAGCCGGTACGCGAGAAGGTCAGCGCGAATGCGACCGCGCCGACCGCGGCGCCGGTCCACGCGAGCGCGCGCAGGCCGCGAACGCGCGTGGCGGTCGCGACCGCGTAGGCGACCGGGATGAAGACGATCAGATACCCGGCCAGCTCGCCCGTCAGGATGAACGTGCCGATCGCGCGCCCGTGCCCGATCGTGTACTGCGAGGCCGGAACGCGCAGCACGACCATCCCGATGGCCGCGGCGGCGGCCAGCGTCCCCGAGAGCAGGAACGCCCACAGCATCGCGCGGCGCGAGAGCGGGTCGGCGTAGAACGCCCAGACGCCGCAATGCCAGACGATCCCGAGACCGAAGATCCCGATGAACAGGAGGCCGCCCTTCGGATCGAATCCCAAGAGCGCCGCCAGCAGAGCCGCGCCGAACCAGACCAGCAGCGGTGCCAACATCGGCGAGAGATTCCGCGGACGCCGCAGCAGTAGTACCAAGGCGATCGCGGCGGCCGCCACCATCGACGCGAGCAGCGTCCAGGCGAGCGGCGCGGGGAGCAGCGAGACGCCCGGCACCGTGACCGTCGTCAGCGTGATGAACGACGGGAAGAACGGCAACAGCGCGAACGGCGCTGCCAGTAGCCACGGCTGGAGACGTCTCACCGGTCGCCTCGCGCGAGCGCCGCTATCGTCTGCGCGATCGCGCGCGCGCC
>JANWKW010000023.1 GCA_025451135.1 Vulcanimicrobiia bacterium
CTTTGATCTCGGCGCGCTGGTAGAATCCGACGCCGCCGACGACGCGATACGGGATGCCGTCCGCGATCAGGGCTTCCTCGAACACGCGCGATTGCGCGTTGGTGCGGTAGAGCACCAGGAAGTCGCGATAGGCCGCACCGTCGCGGACCAGCGACTTGACGCGCTCGACCACGTAGCGGGCTTCGTCGCGCTCGGTCGTCGCCGGGAAGGCCACGATCGGATCGCCGACGCCGCGGCTGGTGAACAGCTTCTTCTCGGCGCGCGTCTTGTTGTTCGAGACGAGTGCGTTGGCCGCGTCGAGGATGGTCTGCGTGCTGCGGTAGTTCTCTTCGAGCTTGAAGACGGCCGCGCCGGGGAAGTCCTCTTCGAAGCGCAGGATCATCTTGTAGTCGCTGCCGCGCCACGAGTAGATCGACTGGTCGTCGTCGCCGACGACCGTCACGTTCTTATGCTTGTCGCCGAGCAGGCGGATCAGCCGGTACTGGGCCTGGTTGACGTCCTGATACTCGTCGACCAGCACGTAGAGGAATTTCTCCTGGTACTTGGTGCGGGTCGGCTTGTCTTTCTCGAGCAGGTCGATCGTGCGCACGATCAGGTCGTCGAAGTCGAGGCTGTTGGACTCGGCCAACCGGCGCTCGTACTCGGCGTAGACGTTGCCGATCTTCTCGCCCAAGAACGAGGTCGTCTTCTCGTGGAACTGTTCCGGCCAGATCAGCGCGTTCTTGGCCTTGGAGATCTCGCTCAGGCAGGCGCCCGGCGCGAGCTGACGCTCGTCGTAATCGAGATCCTCGAGGATGTCCTTGATGACCGCGCGCTGGTCGGCGTCGTCGATGATGACGAAGTTCGAGCCGATGCCGATCTTGGATCCGTCGCGGCGCAGCATGCGCACGCACATCGAGTGGAACGTCCCGACCCACAGGTCGCGGGCGGCTCCGCCGACCATGCGCTCGAGGCGCGCTTTCATCTCGCCGGCGGCCTTGTTGGTGAAGGTCACGGCCAGGATGCGGTCGGGCGCGACCCCGTCTTCGAGGAGTTTCGCGATGCGGTGCGTGAGCACGCGCGTCTTGCCGCTTCCGGCTCCCGCGAAAATCAGACAAGGACCGTCGGTATTGGCGACGGCCGCGGATTGTACGTCGTTCAGGTGCTCGGTGGCAAGGATCATTTCCCCTATCTATTCGCCGTCCGCCCCAAAACGGCCTCGGGGCGAGCGGAGAGCCTAGCGCGCGACGCGCAGTGCGGCGGGTTCGCGGTCGGCCAGGGAGTAGGTCGCGGCCAGGAATGCCAGGGTCGATTCGGCGCCCATGTTCAGGTTGACCCCCGATTCCTCGAGGCCGTCGTAGCAGCCGCCGCCGCGGGCCAGGAGCATCGTCCGGGAGTTGCGGCCGTAGAACCATTCCAGCCCGACCCGCGCGAGCGCCGCGTACGCCGGGTCGCCGGTCGCGTCGAACGCCGCGTGGGCCGCGTCGACCAGCGCGGTCGCTTCGAGCGGCTGCTGCGCGTAGCGCGCGCGCTCCCCGCCGCGGACGTACCAGCCGTTGCTGCCGATCGGCACGTAGATCCCGTTCTCGACCGTGACCGAGACGTAGAACGCGAAGGCGCGCAGGCCCATCGCGATCGACTCGTCGTCGTGCAGCACCATGCCGGCCCGGATCAGCGCTTCGGGCAGACGGGCGTTGTCGTAGGTCATCCGGTCCTCGAACCAGTCCCAGTTCTCGCCGTGGTTGGCCAGATAAGCGGCGCGCAAGTCGCCGGCGATGGCCGTCAGCGCGACCCGGGCCGCGTGGAAATCGGGGACCGCCTCGAGCGCTTGCGCCAGGCCCAGGCCGGCGTAGGACCACGAGCGCAGATAGCCCAGCTCCGGGATCACCGGCAGGGCGCGCTCGAGCATGCGCGCGCACTGGCGGCGCCACGAGTCGCGGGGCGCGAAGCGCATGCCGTAGCCGAGCGCCCAGATGGCGCGGCCGATACTGTCCGGCGTGCCGACCTCGTCGAGCCACAGCCGCGCGTGCGACATGAAGTTGTGGAAGCGGCCGTCCTCGAGCTGGGCGTCGTGGAGAAACGAGAGCGAGGTGGTGGCGACTCGCTCGGCCTCGTGATCGTCGGGCGCCAAGCGCAGCCGGGAGACGGCGACGATGAACGCGCGCGCCACGTCGTCGGTGCAGTAGCCGGTCGAGCGGTTGGGGATGTCCTCGACGGCGTGCTGGATCACGCCCACGTCGTCGCTCAAGGTGACGAGGTGGTGCAGGGTCGGCAGCTCGTGCTCGCGCTTAGGCAGAAGTCACCAGACCGTAGACGGGCTGCGGAGGCGCGAGTTCGCAGAACAGGCGGCCGTAGTCGGCGGCCACGTGCGGCCAGGTCATCTGCCGGCCGAAGCGATAGGCGCGGCGTTCGGTCGCGCGCCGCAGCGCGGGATCGTCGAAGAGCGCGATCAGCCACTTGGCGATGGTCTCGCTGTCGCGGAACTTGCACAGGAAGCCGCGGTGGTTGGCCAGCAGCTCCTCGGCGTAGAGATACGGCGTCGACACGATCGCCTTGCCGCAGCCCATCGCGTACGCGAGCGTGCCGCTGACGATCTGGACCGGATTGAGATACGGCGTCAGGTAGACGTCGGTCGCTTCGAGATACGAGACGAGTTCGTCGAACTCGAGATACTTGTCGATCAGGCGGACGTTGTTGGTCAGGCCGAACTCGGCGACCATCGCCTGCAGCGACTCGCGATACGACTCGCCTTCCTGGCGGCGCACGACCGGATGCGTCTCGCCCAGGATCAGGTAGAGCGCTTCGGGATGGTGCTTGACGACGTCGCGCATCGCTTCGATCGCGTACTCCAAGCCCTTGCCGCGATTGATCAGCCCGAAGGTCGAGATCACCAGGCGCTGACCGATGCCGAACGAGGCCTTGGCCGCGTCGGTCGGGCGGAACGGCACGTCGGGCACGCCGTGGTGGATGGTGCGCAGCTTGACCGGATTGATCTTGTAGACGTGCTCGAGCAGGTTGCGGCCGGTCTCGCTCAAGCCGACCACGGCCGACGCGAAATCGCAGAGGGAACGCGTGATGCGCAGCATGCCTTCGTCGGGCTCCGGCAGGACGGTGTGCATCGTGAGCACGACCGGCTTCTCGACCTGGCGCAGCAGATCGACCAGCCATTCGCCGCGATCGCCGCCGAACAGGCCGTATTCGTGCTGGACGTTGAGCAGATCCGACGGATGCTGATTCACGAAGGCCGCGACCTCGGAGTACGAGCCGCGATCGTTCTGCTGCAGGCGCGCGATCACTTGGGAGGGATAGCGGCGGACGTCGCCGCCCGCTTCGTCGACCGCGATGATCTCGCTGCGGGTGCCGAACGCGCGATCGTACGAGTCCACCACGTCTTTGGTGAAGGTCGCGATGCCGCATTCGCGCGGCGGGAACGACCCCAGGAAGAGCGCGCGCGGAACCGTCGGGAAATCATCTCGGCGCGGTGCGGCTGCTATCACGATCTCTGGTTCTCCAACTGTTCGCTAAGGGGACAGCGAACCATAAGGCTACCTAGCGGCTGCCTTCGCCTCCCATAATAGCATCGTTCCCGGGAAAGTTGCGGAACAAACCTTGCAGACGCCCGGCGGAGGGCCGAACGGCGAGGGAATGCGCTATTTCGGCGGTTCGCCGTAGCGAGCGTTCTCCTCGAGCACGGCGCCCGGCGGGACGATCGCGTCGTGCCCGATCACGCTGCCGCGCTTGATCGTCGCACCCGCGCCGATCCGGGCCCGGCTGGCGATGATGGTCTCATCGATGCTGGCGCCGTCACCCACCTGCACGCCGTCCCACAGGACGGATCCGCGCACCGTCGCTCGCTCGCCGATCGTGCAACCTTCGGCCAGCACGACGTTGGGGCCGACGGTGGCGGTGGCCGCGATGGTGACGTTCGCGTCGATGTGGACCGGCGGCAGGATCGTCCCGCGCGCGCCGGCCGCACCGTTGCCGGTCAGGCCCGGCTCGAGCCGCAGCGGCATCGCGCCCGAGAGGATGTCGCGGTGCGCGGCCAGGTAGTGCTCGGGCCGGCCGAGGTCGATCCAGTAGTCGCTGGTGGTGTAGGCGTAGAGCGCGTGGCCCTCGGCCAGGATCTTCGGGAAGGTCTCGCGTTCGATCGAGACGTTGCGGCCGGCCGGGATCATGTCGAGCACGGCCCGGTCGAACAGGTACGTGCCGGCATTGACCTCGTCGGTCGGCTCGGTGCCCTTGGCCGGCTTCTCGACGAATGCCGAGATCCTGAGGTCGTCGTCGTGCACGATGCAGCCGAAGGCCGACGGGTCCTCGACCTTGATCAGGTGCAGGGCGCCGAGGCCCCCCTTCTCTTTATGGAAGGCCATCATGGCCCGCAGGTCCAGGCTGGTCAGGACGTCGCCGTTGAGCACGAAGAACGGGCCGGTCACGTGCTGCTCGACGTTCTTGAGCGCCCCGGCCGTGCCGAGCGGCTCGTCCTCGATCACGTAGGTGATGTTCATGTCGAGCTTCGAGCCGTCCCCGAAATAGTCGACGATGGCCTGCGGCAGGTAGCCGGCCGGCAGGATCACGTCGCGGATGCCGGCCTCGTAGAGCCGCTCCATGGTGCGGGCCAAGAACGGCACGTTGGCGATCGGAACCATCGGCTTGGGCGTGCCGTACGTCAACGGACGCAGCCTGGTCCCCTCACCACCCACGAGCACGATAGCCTGCACGAAGTCCCCTTTCACGGCGCAAAGCGAGGAAGCCTAATGCGCCTCGCTGCCGGCTTATACCCGTTCACATTTCGTCTACAGACATACGAACATACGTTCGATAGAATAGACCTATGCCCAAGCGCATCTACGATTGGAAGGCGATCCAAGGGTTCTACGACGAGGGCCACGGTTTCGTGGAGTGCCGACTACGGTTCGGCTTCACGCACGGCGCCTGGAACAAGGCGATACAGCGTGGGAAGCTGCGACCGAAACCCACCCGATTCACCGACCGCCGGCGCCGCTACGATTGGACTGAGATTCAGGCCTTCTACGACGAGGGACACAGCTATCGCGAATGCCGTGCCGCCTTCGGTTTCAACGCCCGTGCGTGGCACAAGGCGACGAGGCGCGGCGAGATCCGAACCCGTCCGCTCGGCATGCCTATCGCCGAACTTCTCACCCGCCGCGGGAGCAGACGAAACGTCAAGCTTCGTCTGCTGCGGCTCGGGATTCTCGAGAACAGGTGTAGCGTGTGCGGTCTGTCGGACTGGCAGGGAAAGCCTTTGATCGTCCATATCGACCACATCAACGGGATCAAGGACGACCACCGGCTGGAGAACCTTCGGATGCTTTGCCCGAACTGCCACAGCCAGACGCAAACCTATGGCGGCCGAAATATCGGGCGGCGAAAGCACTTGCAAAAGGCGGCAGCGAACGTGTAGTATTACCGGGCCTTCGTAGGCTATTCCCGGATAGTTCAGCTGGAAGAACGCCAGACTCTGAATCTGGATGCCGGTGGTTCGAGTCCATCTCCGGGAGCCACGGCCCTATCGTCTAGAGGCCTAGGAC
>JANWKW010000024.1 GCA_025451135.1 Vulcanimicrobiia bacterium
CTCGCGCGCGAGCGGCGTGCCGGCGAACGCCAGCGGCAGTTCGAAGCGCTCCAGCCGACGCGCGAAGTAGGCCCGGACTTGCGCCTGCGCCTCGCGCAACAGCGGGTGCGCCGGCCGCGGGCGCGCGCCGCGCAGGCGCCGCACGAACGCGCTCTCGACGATCGCGGCTCCGTCCGTCCCGACGAGAAGATCGAGACCGAGCGGCGTCTCGAGGCGGGCGTCGACGATGGTCATAACGGCCCGTTTCGCGAGGACTCGCAAGCGAGCCCGCCGCAAGCGAGCGGTATGCGTATTACGATGACCCTGTGCGTGCTGCTGGCGCTGGTCGCGACCGGCGGCTGCGGCGGGAAGAAGACCACGACCATCGGCGGGACGAGCGTCACCACCAGCGACGACGATAAGACCACGACCGTCTCGGGCGAAGGCGGCTCGGTGACGATCGGCGCCAAAGCCGTCGACGCCTCGAAGCTCGGCGCGCCCCTCTATCCGGGAGCGACCCAGGACGCCGAGAGCGGGAGCATGTCGGTCACGACGTCCGAAGCGACCACGTCGGCCGCCACGCTGAAGACGACCGACCCGTTCGATAAGGTCTACGATTTCTACAAGACCCGGATGCCGGCCGGATCCGAGAAGCTCAAGATGAGCGCCGGTGGATCGTCGATGGCGACGTTCCAGGTCGGGGACTCGGACGCGAAAGAGACCGTGCTCGTGACGATCGCGGCCAAGGACGGCGAATCGACCACCATCAGCATCAACCACGCCGTGAAGAACGGCGCCGCGACGGCCTCGGCCGGGCCCTCGAGCGCTCCCTCGCCGGCGCCGGCGGCCTCGGACGGCGGGGGTTAAATTTCGGGCCCATCTGTAGCGAAATCTCAGCGGGAAGCGTTAGGTAGGGGTATGGCCTCTGCGCGCTTCCCCTTTGCCCTCTCTGCCGGCACGCTGGCGGTCGCGGTGGTCGCGATCGTCGCGTTCTCGCCGCCGCCGGTCGCGTCGGCCGCCGGCCGTTCCGTCGCGAAGGCGACGGCCAGCCCCGCCCCGCTCCCGTCGCCCGAGAAACTGCTCCAACTGATCCGCAACCAGTTCCGCAGCCATCGCCCGCCGCCGCCCTTCGTCTCGTACACGATCGTCCGTAAACAGGAGACGGCCGAGGGCTATCCCGACGAGCTCAACAGCTACACGGAACACGTCTGGGTGCGATCGTCGGACCGGGCCGCGCTCGCGCGCCGCGTCTATCGCGACGAATACCGCGGCGACATGACGTTCGAGCGTCCGGCCTTCAACGAGCCGCGCGACCCGGGGCCGCCGACCGCGGACCTGTTCGAGCGCGCGCCGATCAAACCGCACACCGGCCTCAATGACTACATCCCCACGCCGGAACCGGCCGCGTCGCTGCAGACGCTGGCGACCGTCAAGGCCGTCGGCGAGACCGCCTACAAGGTCGTCAACGTCGCGATCGAAGGCCCGCTGCTGCATCTGAGCGTCGAGCCGTTCCGCGACGTCGAGCGCAATCGCTTGCGCGAGATCTACGCCGACAAGACCACCTACGAACTGCGCCGGGTGGTGGCGACCGATCGCCTGTACCTCGACGGCGGCGTCTCGTACGGCGTGATCTTCACCGTCGACCTGCAGATGCTTCAGGGCCGGCCGGTCGTCACGCGGATCCACGGCGTGGTCGGCGACGGCTACAACGACGACGGCAAGGTGGTCGACTACTGGTTCAACGACATCCGTTTCCCGGCGACCTTGCCCGACTGGTATTTCGATCCGCGCGACTACGCCGCCCACACCGCGGACGCGCCGATCTAAGGGAGAGCCCGGCTCTCCGTAGGTCTAAGGCGAACCCCAGATCAGCGTCCCGACCGAGTTGGTGAACTGGATGCCTTGGGCGCCGGTGCTGTAGAAGCCCATATCGATGCGATCGTTGCCGGCGAGATCGTACATGCTCATGAACGGCTGATCGCCGCCCTGCAGGATGATGTTCTTGTACCCGTTCTGGTTCTCGAATTCGAGGTGGCCCTTCTCGCCGGCGTTGACGCCGAGGAAGACGCGTTCGGTGCCGGCCTCGCTCAAGCGCACGAACGGCTGCGTCTGACCTTCGATCGAGACGATCTCTTTGCCGTTCGTATCGCGCATGCGGAGCAGGCCCGAACCCTCGGTCGTCAGCCCGAGGTAGGCGCGCTGATTGTAGCTCTTATCGCCCAGCGTCAGGTACGGCAGGTCGTTGGCGTGGACGTAGAAGCGCGTCGAACCGTCGGCCCCGTCGAGCGAGATCCGCGCGCTGCCGTCGTCGTTCCCCACGTAGAACTGCGCGCGTTCGTTCTGCGACTTGTCGAAGAGCGCGAAGGTCGGCTCTTGCGTGGAGTCGAGGTAGAGCGACTCGCGCTCCGTGCCGTACTTGTCGTTGATATGGATGGCGGGCTGCCCTTTGGTGTTGAAACCGATCAGGATGCGCTCCTTGCCGGCCGCGTCGAAGACGTGCACGCCGCCCGCGTCCAGGCGCAGGCGCGTGTGTCCGCTGCCGTCGGTGAACGCGAGCGGCGAGGCGCTGCGGGTGACCGCGGTCGCGCCGACCGCGGTCACCGCCACCAGGGCGGCGCATGCGAGGCCGGCGAGCAGCCTCATCCGGGAAGCGTCGCGGCGTAGACGGGCGGTCTGCGCCTCGAGCCGATCGATGCGATCGGCCAGGGTCGACGACTGATGAAGATCGGACAACAGATGGAGATCGGACATGTGAACGTCCTCCGGGCGTGGGTGGCTTCAAGTCGCCTTCGCAACCGACCGGGCGCCCTCCCGCATCATTTCCGCCCGACCGGCCCGGACCCGGGCTAGGGTATCGCCCGAGGCCCCTCGTACAAGCACGGCGCGGAGAGGTGGCAGAGCGGTCGAATGCGGCGGTCTTGAAAACCGCAGAACCTTCGCGGGTTCCGTGGGTTCGAATCCCACCCTCTCCTTTCCGACCTTCCGGAGGACCCATGGGCGCCCAAAGCGATCTGGCGGAGCGGTTCCGCGCACTGCATCTTCCCGGCGACCCGGTGCTGCTGCCCAATGCCTGGGACGCCGCCAGCGCCCGCATGCTGGAATCGCTCGGATTCGGCGCGGTCGCGACCACCAGCGCCGGGATCGCCTTCCTCGAAGGCTATCCGGACGGCCAGGAGATCGGGCGCAACGCGATGCTCGCCGGCGTCACCCGGGTGGTGCGCTCGGTCCGCGTTCCGGTCACCGCCGACATGGAGGGCGGGTACGGGCCGACCGTCGCGGATGCGGTCGCGACCGCGCTCGGCGTGATCTCGAGCGGCGCGGTCGGCCTGAACTTCGAGGACGCGACCGACGTGCGCGGGACGCTGCTCGACGCCGAGCGACAGGCCGAGCGGGTCGCCGCCATCCGCAAGACCGGCGACGACTATGGGATGCCCTTGGTCATCAACGCGCGCACCGACACGTATCTCGAGAGCGTCGGCGAGCCGGGCGAACGCTTCGCCGAGACGGTGCGGCGGGCCGCGCTCTACCGCGCGGCCGGCGCCGATTGCATCTTCGTCCCCGGCGTGACCGACGCCGAGACGATCGGCGCGCTGGTGCGCGCGATCGACGCGCCGGTCAACGTGCTGGCCGCCGCGACCACCCCACCGCTCGCAGAACTTCGTCGTCTCGGCGTCGCGCGCGTCAGTCTCGGCTCGGCGCCGTATCGCCGCGCGCTCACGGCCTTCCGCGACATCGCCCTCGAAGCGCGCGACGGCGGCACGTTCGTCGGATGCGAAGGCATCCTGTCGCACGCCGACGTCAATGCGTTGATGAGCTGACGACGGCGACCGTCAGACTGACCGTCAAGCCCGGCTCGAAATGTCCGGGCTGGGACCGCATCGACGGGGACTGGGTGGTCCGCGTGCGGGAGCGTGCGATCGACGGCGCCGCCAATGAGGCCTGCGTGCGCGCCCTCGCGGACGCGCTCGGACTCGCGACGGCGCAGGTCGCGCTCGTCCGCGGACATCGCGCTCGCGTCAAGACGTTCGCGGTAGGCGTATTGGACGACGCGCAGATCCGCGAGCGTCTCGGCGCGATCGCGGCAGAGACCGGCTACGTGCGGCGCAGCCATAGCCGGCCGCCGTCGTAATCGAACCACCACTCGAAATAGCGCAACTCGTCGGTGCCGATGATACCGTCGAGCGGGATGTCCAGATTGCTCGCGGACGGCCGGACCGCGCCGACGCGCAGATGCTCGAACGCGACCGGCCCGAAGCGCAGTGCGTCGGCAGAGCCGTGGGTGACGTCGATCGGGCCTTCCAAGAACTGCTCGACGGTGAGCGCGGAACGACCGTCGACCCCGGCGATGTGGGCGAACGGCGCGTTGAGCAAGACCTCCGTCGATCCGGTATCGAGCGCGAAGCGTTCGCCGTCGGTCGCATTGACCTGCGCCTCCACGAGCGGCATGCCTTCACCGAAATCGACCGCCATCGCCGGAGCGCCGGGCGGCGGAACGAACGACGCGCGGTCCAGCAGCTCCAGCCGGCGCTTCGCGTAATCGAGATGCACGATGTGCCCGGTGAAGAACTCGTTGCCGAGTATCCCGCCCATCGCTCCGCCGAACAGGTCGACGACCTGCACCGGCACGTCGTGGCCGGTCAGCGCGCCGATCGCGAGCCGGCGGACGATCGCGTGCCCGAGGGTCGTGCGCAGATGCGCGCGCGCGGCCACGCGCGGATCGATCAGGATCTGGGTGGTGCCGGTGTCCAGGACGAACTCGCTCGGCTGGCCGTCGATCGTGACCGGGACGGCGACGTCGTCCGGGCCGAAGAACGCGCGTACCGGCGTCGCGGCGCCGTCCGGCAGCGCGAAGACGTCGCCGCGCGAAGCGGGGATCGCGACGTCGCGCTCCGCGACGGCACGCGCGCCGTCCGCGACCGACGTGACCGTCGCCTTCCCGCCGAATCCGTCGACGGTCCAGCCGTTCGCATCGAACGTATAGGTGACGACGTGGACGCCTTCGCGCGCGACCTCGCGGACGATCGCGCCGCTCGCGGCGTCGATGAAGAACCAGTGCGGCGTATCGCCGGCCGCGCGGCACGCCAGCACCCAGCGCAGGTCGTTCCCGTCGCGGGTCTCGCCGTCCGGCGCGCACGCGTTCTGATCGAATCCGAAGACCGCCGAGGGCCAGCGGTCGAGAGCGTCGCCTTGGACGTCGCTCGCGATCACCCGCACCGTTCCGGCCGGCGTCCGCCGCCAGCGCACGCCTTCGTCGCGGCCGAACGCGTAGGCGGCGCCGCCCAGCGTCAGGTCGATCCGGTAATCGGAACCGCGCTGCAGCGCGATCGCGTCGAATGCGTCCGGGCCTTCGACGACGTGCAGGCGGGAGACGCGCTCGCGGAACGGTACGACGTCGCGCCGGTATGCAGCCAGCATCGTCTCGGTCGTGGCCCGGGTCGGCGAGAGACGCGCGGGCTGCCAGAGCAGGGTCGCGGCGACGGCTGCAAGGATCACGGCCGAGGACTTGGCTCCGTGAACCCGTGGCCCTGCCGGGGTATACTCGACCCATGGATCTGAGAACGTCCGCGCCGCGCAGCGCGAAAGATAAGCTCCTTGGATTGGTCTCGCTCAAACGGGCCATCGACAAGGCGAAAGCCCATAACGAAGGGACGCTCGGGGAGTACGACTACGACTGTCCGCACGACAAGCCGCTCTTCGCATTCCTCGGGACCAACGGCGACGAGTTCGCCGCTAAGGTGAAGGAGCTCGGAACCGACGACGCGATCGCCGGCTGGGTCGGGACCTTGCTCGCCAAGAAGACGCCGGCGGAGATCGCCGCGTTCGATGACGCGCGGATGAAGTGGCATCCCGACGATCACAGCATCGGGTACTTCAACGACCTCCGCGACAAGGTCGCGCCCGGCCGGGACGACATCGTCACGTGGTTCGACCTGCTCGACCTGGACGAAGGCCGTCCGGTCCCGGAGCCGACCACGCTCTAGACGTTATTGCGAGCGGCGGGCCTCGCCGGCGCGGTAGCGATAGACGATACGGCCCTTGGTCAGGTCGTAGGGCGACATCTCGACGTCGACGCGATCGCCGGGAAGAATCCTGATGTGGTGACGGCGTAGACGACCGGCGATATGCGCCAGGATCGTGTGGCCGTTCTCGAGCTCGACCGAGAACGTCGTGCTCGGGAAGATCTGCTTGATCGTCCCGAAGAGCTCCAACGGCGGCTCTTTGGTATCTTCGACCTTGACGACGGGCGCGGGACGGGGCCCGCGTTTCTTTGCCGACGTTTTCCGGTTACGTATGACTCACCGCTTTCTCTTAGCATAGGATGCGCGTGCGATGTGCGGCGCGCGCGGGTTGAAGCGCGGGGCGCCGGCAGCGGACGCGGGTGCTGCCGGCGGCGGCAGCTCGGGCAACTTCGAGCGATCCAGGCGTCTGCCGAGGCTGCGCTCGATCTGGGAGAACAGTTTTTCTTCGTCCCGGGAGACGAACGTGATCGCGTCGCCGGTCTTGGCGGCGCGGGCGGTCCGCCCGACCCGGTGGACGTACTCCTCCGGAACGGCCGGCACGTCGTAGTTTACCACATGGCCGAGGTCTTCGATGTCGATGCCGCGGGCCGCGAGGTCGGTCTCCACCCAGACGCGGTACTTCCCGCGTTTGAAGTTGGCCAGGGCCCGGGTCCGCTGGTTCTGCGAGCGGTCGCCGTGGATGCGGTCGGCCAGCACGTTGCGCTTGCCGCGGGCTACGGCGAGACGGTCGGCCC
>JANWKW010000025.1 GCA_025451135.1 Vulcanimicrobiia bacterium
ATGCGTACCCTGATGCCGGCGGCCGTCCTGGCCGCGGCGATCGTCCTCTCAGGGGTCCTACCGGCCGGTGCGGCCGGCGGGCCCTCGTGCGGCGAGACGACCTTCCACGGTCCGCAGGGCATCGTCTACAAAGTGCTGTACGCCAAGAACGGCGCGGTCCAACGCTACGCGATCGTCCAGAGCTCGAACAACCCGGAGCTCGACCACGACATCCAACGTTCGCTCGTCCGAGAGTACGGTCCCGAGGGCTCCAACGCACCCCCGCTGACAATTCTCACGTACAAGCCCGGTTCCAGCGGGGGAATGCTGGTCCCTGACAAAGCGGTGGATTCGTGCGGAAGAATCTCACACTTTCAGTAATCGCATCGCTCGCGCTGGCCGCGTGTTCGAACGGCGGCTCGTCGCAATCCGCGGCGACCGCGAGCCCCGAACCGCTCGTCTCGTGTGAGACCCGCCAGGTCCAGATCGACGGCGCCGACATCGAACTCGACGCCAACGTCGATGCGACGCTGGGCAAGATCGTGGTCGTCGACATCCCGCCCAACGGCGGCTACGAGCGCATCTTCGCCGACTTGAAAAAGGCCTACGGCGACCCCAAACCCGACCCGCGCACGACCACCCGCCCCTGGCGCCTCGGCCTCACCCGCGAGACCGACATGTGCGGCCGCCCGGTCGCCTCGCCGTCACCGTCGCCGACGCCGTAGCCTAGTCGCCCACCAACGCGCGCGCCCGCGCGAACACCGCATCGAACATCGGCACCGTGAGCTTCCCGGTGTTGGTGTTCTGCCTGCTCGGATGGAACGACGAGAGCACGACGATCGCGCCATCGTGCGTCCCTCGACGACGTTTCTTGTCATCCCGAGCGTAGGCGCGCAGCGCCGTCGTCGAGGGGCGGGCGACGGCTTCTGCCAGATGCCCGAAGATCGGCTTGCTCTCGAAGGTATAGCAGCGCTCGGTCAGCGCGCGGACCGTGGCTTCGAAGCCGATCCGTCCGAGCGCGATCGCGACCCGCAGATCCCGCAGCGCGGCGAACTCCTCGACCAGGTACGGGAAGCAGTTGCGCAGCTGTTGGGGCGTCGGCTTGTTCTTGGGCGGGGCGCAGCGCCCGGCGGCCGTGATGATGCAGTCGCGCAGCACCATGCCGTCGTCGCGGTCGGTCGCGAACTCCTGCGACGCGAAACCCGCGCGATAGAGCGCCGGGAACAGGAAGTCGCCGGACGCGTCGCCCGTGAACATCCGGCCGGTCCGGTTGCTTCCGTGCGCCCCGGGCGCGAGACCGACGAGTACGACGCGGGCATCGGGATCGCCGAACGCCGGGACGGGCTTGCCCCAGTAGATCTCGTCCGCGTACGAGCGTTTCTTCTCGCGCGCGACCGTCGCGCAATAGGCGCGCAGTTCCGGGCAGCGGGTACAGCGCACGACGGCGCGCTCGGTCGAGGCGATGGACATTGTCGACATTGTAGCAGAGCTTCGCATCGTCCGGTGCGAAGATGGCCGCATGACCGCGCTTGCCGAGCCGTTGGAAACGCCGGATGCCGATCGCTCGGACACGGGCGGTATCGCGCTCCTCACGACCGCGCACGTGTTCAACGACGCGAATCAGAGCGTCGTCCCGGCGCTGCTCGCGTTCCTAGTCGCGCACCACGGCTTCTCGCTCGCCTCGGCGGCGACGCTCGTGCTGGCGATGAATCTGTCGTCCTCGATCGTCCAGCCGCTCTTCGGCTGGCTCTCCGATAAGCGGGCGATGCCCTGGGTGATCCCGCTCGCCCTGCTCGTCGCTTCCACCGGTACCGCGCTGATCGGGGTCGCGCCGAATCTTCCGCTCATGCTGCTGGCCGCGCTGATCGCCGGCATCGGCGTGGCGGCGTTCCATCCCGACGGCGCGCGGGCCGCCAGCCACTTCTCGGGCGCGAAGCGGGGGCTCGGGATGGGGCTGTTCTCGGTCGGCGGTTACGGCGGCTTCGCGCTCGGGCCGATCCTCGTGACGCCCCTCTTGCTCGCGTTCGGTCTGCACGGGACGCTGTTCCTGATCGCGCCGGGGGCGATCATGGCGATCGTGCTGGCATGCAACATGCCGCGCTTCGATCGCGCCAACGCGCACGCGCACAAGCACCGCACGCGCGCGGGCGTCGACGACTGGCGCGGTTTCTGGCTGCTCGCGACCGTCGTCGCGCTGCGCTCGACCATCTTCTTCGCCAGCGTCACCTTCCTGTCGTTCTTCACCATCGCGGTGCTGCACGGCACCCCGGGACAAGGCGCGATCGTGCTCGATGCGATGCTGCTGACCGGCGTGGGCGGCACGCTGCTGGGCGGTCATCTGGCCGACCGGTTCGACCGGCGCCGCATCGTCGGCGCGTCGCTTGCGATCTCGCTGCTCGGCGCCGCTGCGCTCGCGCTAGCCGGTGCGTACGCACCGAGCTTCCCGCTGATCGTCGTGCTGTCGTCGCTGCTGGGGTTCGGCGTGAGCCTGTCGGCCGGCGTGATCGTGGTGCTCGGCCAGGAGTATCTGCCGCATCGCGTCGGCGTCGCATCGGGCATGACGCTCGGGCTGGCGGTCACGCTCGGCGGCGTCGCGGCGCCGGTCTTCGGCGCGATCGGCGATCGTTACGGCATGATCGCGGTCTTCGCGACGGTCGCCGGAATGGCGCTGCTCTCGGGCGCGCTCTCGCTCGCGTTGCCTCAGGTCAGACCGGGAAATCCGAGCCGGGCTAAGGCCGCATAGGCGACGATCCCGACGGTCGTCGAGAGGTTGATGCTGCGCACGCTCTGCGGCCGCATCGGCACGCGCAGGGCCGTCTCGGGATGCGCGTCGAGCAGCGACTGCGGCAGGCCCTTCGTCTCCTTGCCGAAGACCAGCACGTCGCCGCTCGCGAACGCCGCTTCGGCGTAGGTGCGCGTCGCGCGCGTCGAGAGCAGCCAGCGCGTACGATCGGCGGTCGCCTCGAGGAACGCGTCGAGCGACGGATGCACGACCAGGTCGACCAGATGCCAGTAGTCGAGTCCGGCGCGCTTGAGGGACTTGTCGTCGATGCCGAACCCGAGCGGTTCGACCAGATGCAGCCGGCAACCGGTGGCGGCGCACAGGCGCGCGACGTTGCCGGTGTTGGGCGGGATCTCCGGTTCGACGAGCGCGATGTGGAGCGGCGGATTCACGCCAGCACGTCGGCATACGGGATGCCGTGCGGCGCGACCACGTACGTCACGCCGCCGCCGCGCTGCCAGATCCGTTCGATCGCCGCGCGCGGATAGATGGCGCGCAGGTCGGGATGGGCGGGATCGTTGACCGCGCAGTCGCCGTTCGAGGCGAAGCCGCACAGCACCACCAGATGCCCGTCGGAATGGTCGATCGGCGCGCCCGGCAGCTCGTCGCCGTTCCAGCGGTACGAGATCGCGACCGGAAGATTCCGTTCGATCAGGCGCTGCGCGCGCTCCAGACCGTCGAGATACGCGACCACGCCGTGCAGGCCGAGCCGGCCGCTGTACGCCGCATTGAACGCCCAGTTCCCGGTGCCCCGATAGGCGTCGTCGTAGACCTCGCGCACCACCTCGAGGGTCGGCCGGTCGATGCCGTGATAGGCGTGCAGCATCGCGAGACTGGTCGGGCTGCACCAGCCGCGTTCGCCCTCGACGAAGAACTGGCTGCGGGCCGGAACGTCGAGCACGAAGGCGTCGCGGGCGTAGGGCAGCGACGGGCGCGATTCGCCGCGCGTCGCGAAGGCCAGCAACGCGAAGTCGATGCCCTCGCCGCGCAGGTCGATCCCGTCGAACGGTTCGTCGGCCCGGATGACGTCGGTCTCCACCCGGAAACCCGCACCCGCCGGCGAGAGCGAGGTGCGCGCGCCTTCGGACCAGCGCGCGTACTCGTGCCAGGCGCTCGCGGGCTGGCCGCCGCGCCGCAGCCGGAACGCGATCGTGCCCGACGCGGCGAGGGCGTTCCACGACGGAACGCCCTCGCGGGCCGGCTCGAACGCGAACGTCGCCGCGTTGCGAACGCCCAGCCGCTCTAGATATCCCACTCCCACGAATTCCACGAGTCGAGGATGAAGGCGGCCGGCTTGTAGTTCTTCACGTCGGTGTTGATGCCGAGGTAGGAGTTCTCCCAGTAGAAGAACACCGCCGGGACCAGCGCGTGGATGCGCTCCTCTTCCTGTTGGTAGAGCGCCTTGCGTTTGGCCTGATCGAACGTGCTGCTGGCGGCCATCGCCGTCCGGTCCACGATCGGATCGTTCAGCCAGGCGGTGTTCGCGCCTTTGGGCGGGATGAACCGGCTCGCCCAGTTGCCCGAGTTATCGGGATCCGGGCCGTTGGTCGCGACCGTCCACTCCATGTCGTAGTGGCCGGTGTAGAGCGGACCGTTCTGCGCGAAGAGCAGGCTGACGGGATAGTTCTTGATCTCGATATCCATGCCGAGCGCCTTGAGCTGCTGCTGGATGACGACCTCGGCCTGCTGGTTCTCGAGCTTGTTGGTGCCGGTCGAGATCTGCAGGTGGAGCTTCGTGCCGTTCTTCTGCAGCACGCCGTCCGCGCCGGGCGTCCACCCGGCGGCGGCCAGGAGCTTCTTGGCGTCGTCCACGTCGTACGGGTAGCGCGGAATGGTCGGCGCGGCCCACGACTCCGGGAAGACGTCGCTGGTGGCGAGCTCGTTGTAGCCGTGGTAGATCTTGGCGTTGATGTTGGGCCAATCGACCGCCTCGGCGATCGCCCGGCGCACCCGCACGTCGCGCAGCAGCGGACTGTTGGTATTGAACTGCAGCCGCCGCCAATACGCGATCAGGCGTTTGCTGACGTTGATGCCGGTGACGTCCTTGAGCTGCGCGATAGTGCTCTCGCTCACGTCGCTGTAGACGTCGATCTCGTGCGTCTTGAGCTGGGTGAAGAGCGTGTTGGTATCCGGGATCTCCTTCCACACGATCTTGGCCAGCTTCGGCCGGCCGCGGAAGTAGAGCGGGTTGGGCGCGAACTCGAGCGAGGCGCCGTGATTCCAGGCCGTCAGCACGTACGGTCCGCTCGAGAGCGGCTTCGAATTGAACGGGATCTTGTTGAGGTTCGGATACTTCGCCAGCAGATGGGCGGGCAGCGGCGGGTAGCTGCCGGGCGCCATCAGCCCGAGCACCGCCACAGCCGGCTCCTTGAGATGGATGACGATGGTGTACTTGTCGGGTTCGTCGACCGACGCGATCTTGTCCCAACCGTACTGCGAACGGGTGTTGTTGTTCTTGTTGAAGACGGCGTGGTAGGTGAACATCCAATCGTCGGCCGTCAGCGGCGCGCCGTCGGCCCACTTCGCGTCCTTGCGCAGGTGCACGGTGACCGTCAGGTTGTCCTTGGAGATGCCGCCGTTCGCGATGGTCGGCACCTCGGTCGCCAGATCCGGGATGTAGTTCCCCTCGTCGTCGTAGCGCAAGAGATAGCTGTAGAGCATCCCGAACGCGAGATCGGCGGCGGCGTTGTTCGCGAAGAGCGGGTTGAGGCTGTCCGGTTCGTCCGGCTCGCCCAAGCGCAGCACGTGCGGCTGCGTCCACGGGTTGCGGCCGCCGGTCGAAGCGGTCTCGGGCTTCGAGCAGGCCGACAGGATCGCGCCGCACAGGGCGATCGCGACCGAGAGACGGACGACGTTCATACGGGAACCTCCGAGAGCGGACGACGTTTGGTGATGGACGGGACGATCGCGTCGTACAACGCGGTGCAGCCGAACCGGACGACGTCGTCGGCCGGCAAGCCGGTCTCCGCGCGGGCGCGCGCGATCTCCCGGCGGGCGGCATCGTCGCTCGCGATGGCGCGCGTGTTGAGCGCGATCCCGACGACGCGGGCGGGTTTGACGGTCGCGAGGAGCGCTTCGTGGAGTGCGATGAGGCGTTCGTACCCGAG
>JANWKW010000026.1 GCA_025451135.1 Vulcanimicrobiia bacterium
CGGAGAACATCTTCGGTCTCGCCGCTCTCGCGCTGCTCGAGTGTCTCGCCGACGCAGGCGATCACGCGAAGTCCAGCGCCGAGCGCCGAGCGCGTGCGCAGAGCGACCGTCTGGTCGGTCTCGCCGACGTACTGGCGGCGCTCCGAATGGCCGACGATCACGTACCTGCAGCCCGCATCGGTCAGCATCGGCGGCGAGATCTCGCCGGTATACGCGCCGCTCTGCTCCCAGTAGACGTCCTGAGCGGCCAGCGCGATGGCGGCGCCGCGCAAGCGGCGGCCGACCTGGGCGATCGCGGTGAACGGCGGCGCGATCGCGACGTCGACGTCGCCGGGCAGCGCCCGCGCCAGAAAATCGTCGAGGAACGCCGAGGCCTGCGTTCCCGTCATGTTCATCTTCCAGTTGGCGACGACCAGATGGTTCATGCGAGCGCCGCGACGCCCGGGAGCATTTTGCCCTCGAGGAACTCGAGGGTCGCGCCGCCGCCCGTGCTGACGTGCGTCATCGCGCCGGCGAAGCCGAGTTCGTGCGCGGCCGCCGCCGCGTCGCCGCCGCCCACCACGCTGATCGCGCCGGCCCGGGTCGCGCGCGCGATCGCCTCGCCGACGACCTTGGTGCCGTTCTGATAGGCGGCCTTCTCGTAGACGCCCATCGGGCCGTTGAAGACGATCGTCCTGGCGCGCTCGATCGCGCGCGCGTATGCGCGCGCCGTCTCGGGGCCGATGTCGAGGATCATCTCGTTCCCGACGGCGTTGATGCCGACCACGTGGGCCGCATCGTCGTCATCGAAGCGCGGAGCGACCACGACGTCGGTCGGCAGGTGCAGGGTGACGTTCTTGCGCTGCGCGAGCGCGATGATGCCGGCCGCCGGACCGAGATCGTCGTCCTTGAGCGACGCGCCGACGTCGAGGCCGCCGGCGGCCAGGAACGTGTTCGCCATCCCGCCCCCGATGCAGAACGCGCCGACCTTGTCCATCAGGTTGGTGAAGACGCCGACCTTGTCTTTGACCTTGGCGCCGCCGATCGCGCAGACGTAGGGCTGCGCCGGATTCGCGACCAGGCCGCCGAGCGCGTGCAGTTCGGCCTGCATCAGCAGGCCCGCGGCGTGCGGCAGGAGATGGGCGACGCCTTCGGTCGAGGCGTGCGCGCGATGCGCGGTCCCGAACGCGTCGTTGACGTAGAGATCGCCGAGCGCGGCCAGTTCCTTGGCGAAGGCCGGGTCGTTCCGCTCCTCGCCGGCGTGGAAGCGCACGTTCTCGAGCAGCACCAGATCGCCATCGCGCAGCGCCTCGACCGCCGCCCGCGCGACCGGGCCGACGCAGTCCTCGGCGAACGCGACCGGCTTGCCGAGATGCTCGGCCAGCGCCGCCGCGACCGGGCGCAGCGTGAATGCGGGATTCGCGATGCCGTCCGGCCGGCCGAGATGCGAGAGGATCACGACCCTCGCCCCGCGTTCCGAGAGCGCGCGCAGCGTCGGCAGCGCCGCGTCGATCCGGGTCGGGTCGCCGACCGCCCCGTCCTTCATCGGGACGTTGAGATCTTCGCGGACGAGCACGCGCTTGCCGCGCACGTCGAGGTCGTCGATGGTTCGGAAATGCATCGGGCCTTCTATTTGAGGTAGCGTTCGAGCCAATCGAGCCAGCGTCGGTAGACGTCGGCGCGGCGGATCGGGTCGCCGGGGAAGTGCGCGGAGACCGGCCATTGGTAGAACTCGACCGTCTTGCCCGCATCCTGGAGCGCGTGGAAGAACGCGTACGATTCGGCGGCCGGCACGCGCACGTCGTAGGTGTCGTCGAGGATCAGCGTGGCCGCCCGGACGTTGCGATAGTACGTCAGCGGGGAGGCGCTCCGGTAGAGCGCGAGCGATGCGGCCGATGCGAACGGCGGCCCCCACATCGAGTACTCGTTGACGTTCAGATCGTCGGCCAGCACCGTGTCGTAGACCTGATCGTCGACCGCCGCGCCGGAGATCGCGCAGCGGAAGACGTCGTGCTGGGTGATCAGCCACGAGGTCATCAGGCCGCCGTACGACCACCCGCTGACGCAGACGCGGCCTTTGTCGATCGTGCTCGCGCGCTCGAGCGCGGCCACGCCGGCCATGATGTCGCGGTCGGGCCCGGCCACCGGATCGCGGTATACCGCGCGCTGGTAGGCGTTGCCGAGGTTGTCGCTGCCGCGATAGTTCGGCTGGAAGACGATGTAGCCGCGAGCGGCCATCAACTGGCCGAGCACGTCGAACGAGCTGGTGCTCGCGCCGGTCGGCCCGCCGTGGATCGAGAGGACCAGCGGATAGGCCCGGCTCGCATCGTATCCGGGAGGATAGATGACCACGCCGTCCTCGGCGAAGCCGCCGGACGTCCAATCGAGAGTGGCGACCCTGCCGAGGGCGAGCGGATCGGCCCACGCGTTGCCGTCGGTCAGCCGGCGCGGCGTCGATGCGCCGGCGGCCAGGTAGTAGATCTCGCCCGGGCGATGCGGGGTCGCACCCACGAACGCGATCGCGCCGTCGGCGGCGATGCTGCCGGCGAAGTCGCCGAACGCATCCAGATCGCCGAGATCGATCCTGCTCGCGGCGCCGTCGAGCGGGACGCGCCAGAGCGCCCTGTGCGTGCCGTCGTTGCCCTCGAGCAGCAGGCCGCGTCCGTTCGGATACCAGGCGTAGTCGACCGCGTTGCGATCGAGCGCGCGCGAGACGTCGCGACCCGGCCCGCTGCCGTCGCTGACGTAGACCTCGCCGGCGTTGTTCGGATCCCCGTCGCGCGCGTAGGTATAGGCGATCGCGCCGCCGCGCGGCGCGAACTGCGGCTGCCATTCGAGCGCCGAACGCCCGGTCAGCGCGCGACTCTTGCCGGTCGCCACGTCGAGCAGACGGACGGTCGAGTCGTCGCCGTCGGCGACGATCGGACCGGGCACCCGGATGTAGGCAAGCGTCGCGCCGTCCGGCGACCACGAGATCGAGGCCGAGCCGACGCTCCACGCGCCGCTCGTCAGGCGCCGCGAGCTCCAGACCTGGCGGCCGTCCTCGCGCCGCAGCGTCGCGAGCCACAGATGCGACGGCAGGAACGGTCCGGTGTCGAGATAGGCGTTGGTGGTCACCCGATACGAGTCTTGGAACCGCGCGACGCCGGTGCGTTTCGGCGCGGAATCGGCCGTCAGATAGGCGATCGCGCCGCCGTCGGGACGCCAGGCGTACTCGTCGACGCCGGTCTTGGCGTCCGTCGCGCGAGCGGCTTCGCCGCCGTCGGCCGGCAGTACGAAGACCTCGCGATGCTTGTCCGCGTCCGGCGCGACGAACGCGATCGCGTCGCCCTGCGGCGACCACGACGGATCCGAGACCGAGGTGCGTCCGATCGTCAGCACGCGCTGCGCGCGCGTCGCCAGGTCCATCACGACCAATTCGCTGTCGCGATGGTCGGTCTCGAGATCGACGCGCGCGCGCGTGAACAGCAGGCGCGTGCCGCTCGGGGAGATCCGCGGCGACGAATATCCGACGACCTTGTATTGATCGGCCGGCTGGAAGAGCGCCGCCGCTAGTGCGAAGGAGAGCACGCTAGGCGGGGAGCGACGCGAGGACTTTGGCAGTCAGGTCGGCTAGGCGGCACGAGTAGCCCCACTCGTTGTCGTACCACGCGGCCAGCTGGATCATGTCGCCGTTGGCGTTGTTCAGCTTGCTGTCGATGATCGACGAGAACTCCGACCGCTTGAAATCGCTCGAGACGAGCTCTTCCTCGCTGAAGTGCACGTAGTCTTTCAGGTCGCCGTTCGCCGCCTCTTTGAGGATCGCGTTGAGCTCGGCCTTGGTCGTCTCTTTCTTGACCTGGGCGACCAGATAGATCATCGAGACGGTCGGCGTCGGCACCCGCAGGGCGAAGCCGTCGAACGTGCCTTCGATCTCGGGGATGGTCAGGTAGAGCGCCTTGGCCGCGCCGGTCGAGGTCGGGACGATGTTGGTGGCGGCGTTGCGCGCGCGGCGCGGATCCTTGTGCGGCGCGTCGAGGATGTTCTGATCGTTGGTGTACGAGTGCACCGTGCACATGAAGCCCTTGACCCAGCCGAGCTTCTCGACGATCGGCTTGACCGCCGTCGCCAGGCAGTTGGTCGTGCACGACGCGTTGGAGATGACGTGATGCTTGGTCGGATCGTAGTCGCCGTCGTTGACGCCGAGCACGACCGTGATGTCCTCGCCCTTGGCGGGCGCCGAGATGATGACTTTCCGCGCGCCGCCGCCGTCGATGTGGGCGCGCGCCTTCGCGGCGTCGGTGAAAAGGCCGGTCGACTCGATCACGACGTCGACGCCCATGCTCTTCCACGGGATCTTGGCGGGATCGCGCTCGGCGTGCACCTTGATGGTCCGCCCGTCGATCGTGATGGTGTCGCCGCCGGCGCTCACCTGGCCGGCGTACGGCCCGTAGTTCGAGTCGTACTTGAACAGGTGCGCGCACTCGGCGGCGCTGGTCAGGTCGTTCACCGCGGCGATCTCGATCGACGGGTGGCGCTCGATGAGCGTCTTGGCGAAGTTTCTTCCGATGCGGCCGAAGCCGTTGATCCCGATACGCATGGCCGGGGTTTACCGGGGCGTATGGCGCGGTTCCTTGATGCGGCGCGCGAGGGCGGCCAGTCCGGCGAAGCGGCTGTTGACGGTCGGCTTGCCGATCGGGGGGCTGCAGCGGCGGCCCAGCTCCGCCAGGGTCTCCTCGGGGTGGGCCAGGCGCAATTCGGCGATCTCGCGCAGGGCGGGGCTCAGGTTGGCCATCCCGTAGGCGCTCTCGAGAAAGGCGATGGTCTCGCGCTGTCCGGCGGCCGCTTCGGCCGCCCGGTCCAGGTTGGCCGCTTCGGTGTTGACCAGCCGATGGATGCGGTTCTTGGTCTCGCGCATCGCGCGCACGTCCTCGAGGTGGAGCACGGCCGCGAACGCGCCGATGCTGCCGAGCACGTCCTCGATCGCGTCGAAGTCCTTGTAGTAGAGCACGATCCGGCCCTTGCGCTCCATCTCCTTGGGAACGCGGCCGAGGGTGCGCAGCATCAGGCCCAGCCGGTCGGCGTGCGCGCGATCGACGGTGACGAACTCCAGATGGTACCCGCGCGCCCCGGCGACGAGCGAACCGGCCGCCAGGAAGGCGGCGCGCGCTTCGATCAGCCGGTCGCACTTCTGCGTCGGCTTGCGCGTCGGCAGCGCGACCCCCGGCAGCGCGATGGTGAACGAGGCCGCGCCGTGTTCGATCCGCGGCGCCGTGCCGGTACGCTCCTTGATCAGCGAACGCGCCAAGCGCGCGATCGGGTTGCGCTGGGTGACGAACCGGTCGCCGTCGGTCGCGCCGTAGAGGAGCAGGCCGTCCAGCAGCGCCGTCCGGCAGTGGGCCGCGTCCGGCACCTCGCGCGCGAGTGCGTCCTTGGTATCGGCCGAGAGCGAGGACGCCATCGGGAACCTAGATCCAGTCGCTCGGCTCGTCTTTGCGACGGTCGAGGACCTCGTAGAGATCGGCAGCCTTGACGCTCGGCGTCACGCGCAGCGGCACCTCGAGCACGCGCACGGTGACGAGCGTGGTCGCGTAGGCGATCGCCAGCACGTCGCCCGGCTTGACCGCGTAGGCCGGTTTGAGCGGTTTGCCGTCCTTGGTGATGCGGCCGTGTTCGAGCGCCTCGTGCGCTTCGCTGCGCCGCTTCGAGAGCCGCGCGACCTTCATGAACTTGTCCAACCGCATGGGGTTCATAATAGCAGACCGGGAAGCATGGCGCATGGCGCAAGCGAAAGCGGCCCGCGGGCCGGGCATCAACGTCTTCGACGCGAGCAAGCCGATGTGGCAGAAGATGCTCCTGTTCCTCGTCCCGATGCTGCTCACCAACGTCCTGCAGTCCGGCTCGCAGCTGGCCTCGACGATCTACGTCGGTCGCTTGATCGGCGTGAACGCGCTGGGCGCGATGTCGATCATCGCGCCGATCTTCATCCTGCTCATCGCCCTGCCGTTCGGCCTCGCCAGCGGCAGTTCGGTCATGATCGGCCAGGCCTTCGGCGCCCGCGACATGCCGCGGGTCAAGAAGGTCGCGGGCACCACGCTCGGTGCGTCGCTCGGCCTGGGGCTGCTGATCGGCCTGATCGGGTTCTTCGGCACGCCCGAACTGCTGAAGATCTTCGGCACGCCCGAATCGCTCGTCCCGATGGCCGACGCCTACGCCCGCGTGATCTTCCTGGCATGCCCGGTGTTCTTCCCGTATCTCGCCTACACCACGTCGCTGCGCGGCACGGCCGACGCCCAGACGCCCTTCTACTTCCTGATCTTCTCGACGGTCCTCGCGCTGCTCTTAGTGCCGGTCGGCATCCTCGGCTGGTTCGGCGTGCCCGCGCTCGGCGTTACCGGCGCCGCGCTCGGCGGCATGCTGGCCCAGGCGATCGCCTTCGTCGCGCTGATCTTCTATCTACGCGCGAAGAACCACCCGCTCAAGTTCGATTCCGAGATGGCCCGCGATATGCTGGTCGACACCAGACTGCTCTGGCAGGTCGTGCGCATCGGGGTACCGACCAGCATCCAGATCATGAGCGTCGGCCTGGCCGAGGCCGTCCTGGTCTCGTTCGTCAACCGCTACGGCCCGAGCGCGGCCGCCGCCTACGGCGCCGTCAACCAGATCGTCGGCTACGTGCAGTTCCCCGCCATGTCGGTCGGCATCGGCGCCTCGATCTTCGGCGCCCAATGCATCGGCGCCAAGCGCGAAGACCTGCTCAACTCGGTGGTGCGCTCCGGCGTCGCCCTCAACTACGCCGTCGCCGGTTTCGTCATCGGCCTGTGCTATCTGTTCGCGACCCAGATCCTCGGCTGGTTCATCACCGACCCCGCGACCGTCGTCATCGCGCACGGCCTATTGATGATCACGCTCTGGTCCTACCTGCTCTTCGGCAACTCGGCCGTCCTGAGCGGCGTGATGCGCGGCAGCGGAACCGTCCTGTGGCCCACGATCAACGGCATCTTCGCGATCCTCGCCGTCGAAGTCCCATCCGCCTACTTCCTGATGCAGCACTACCACTTGCCCGGCATCTGGATGGGCTATCCCATCTCGTTCGCCGTCGTGCTGTTGCTGCAGTTCCACTACTACGAACGCTTCTGGAAGCCGCGCATCCACGCACGGTTGATCGCGCCGTTGACGGCGCCGGAGCCGATTCCGGATGCGGCGCTTGGCGAGGCTTTGGCTGAGGGCGAGACGTCGATCTAGCACGCTGGGGCGGCGGCATTTCCGCTGCGCTTCGGGGCCACGGATCGGGTCCGGACGGGGACAGTCCCTCAGATGCGCTGGGCGCACCTCCTGTGCGCGACGGATAGCGCTTCGACCTTCGCCCTCCAGGCTACGGTCGTGCGCGACGGGCGCACTTCGGAACCGTCCCCGTCCGAACCCGATCCGTGACCCGCTTCGCTTCGCTGGCTAGTGGCGCTTTTTTGCTTTTGGGGTTACGCACGTGCCGCTTGCGCGGCACGTGATGATCGGTGGATCGCATACGTCTGCCGCGGACGCATTGATGTCGGTTCGGGCAGCAATCACTTTGCGGGCTTCGAATGTCATGGCGCGCGAGGTGTTGCCGACGTTGGTGATGCGGCCCGTCGCTTCGATGTAGTCGCCGGCGTAGACCGGGGCTAGGAACTCGACCTTGTCGTAGGCGACGAACAGGCCTTCGTCGCCATCCATGCGGATCAGCAGTTCGGTGGCGACGTCGCCGAAGAGGGCGAGCATTCTGGCGCCGTCGACCAGGTTACCGCCGTAGTGGGCGTCGTGGGCGCTCATGCGCAGGCGTAGGGTTACGCTGCCGTCGTCTTGGCTTGCTGCCATAATTCCTCAAGTTCTTCGAGCGTGAGATCGCCGAGGGTCTTGCCGGTCTCGGCGGCGCGGCGTTCCATGAAGGCGAATCGCGTGTGGAACTTCTCGTTCGCGTCGCGGACGGCGCCTTCCGCGTCGACCCCGAGGGCGCGCGAGAGGTTGACGAGGGTGAAGAAGACGTCGCCCAGCTCTTCGCGGATGCGCGCGTCGCCTTGCTTCTCGCGACGGGCTTCGGCGAGTTCGGTCAGCTCTTCGTGGAGCTTGTCGAGCACGCCCGAGACGTTCGGCCAGTCGAAACCGACGCGGGCGGCTTTCTCTTGCATGCGCTGGCCGCGCTGCAGCGCGCCCAGATGCTTCGGGATGCCGTCCAGGCGCGAGGCCCGGGCCTGGCCGGCCTTCTCTTTGGACTTGAGCTGCTCCCAGCTCTTCCATTGCGCGTCGACGTCCTCGATGATCGCGTCGGCGAAGACGTGCGGGTGCCGGCGGATCATCTTGTTGGAGAGCGCGTCGACGACGTCGGCGACGGTGAACGCGCCGGTCTCGGTGCCGATCTGCGCGTGGAAGACGATCTGGAGCAGCAGGTCGCCGAGCTCGTCGCAGAGCGCGGCGCCGTCCTGCTGTTCGATCGCTTCGACCACTTCGTAGGTCTCTTCGATCAAGTACGGCACGAGCGTGGCGTGGGTCTGCTCGCGGTCCCACGGACAGCCGGAACGCAGGCGCGCCATGATCTCGACCAGGTCGTCGAACGAGTGGTGGGCCGAGCCGGGCGGCAACGGCACCAGCGGCAGGTTCATCGCGGCCGACAGGGTCGCGTGCGGTACGCCGGGCACGAGCTCCACGCGCGCGCCGCGCTCTTCGAGCGCGCGGAGCAGCGGGGGCAGACCGGGGAAGTCCGAGAGCGGATTGCCGAGCACGCCGACGGCGGTCGCGCGCTCGTCGATCTCGCGTGCGAAGGCCGCGACCTCGTCGACCGCGCCGCGCACGATCAGCGCCCCACGGTCGCCGCCGATGCGCTCGGCGCCGGCGCCGTGCGTCTCGAGGTACGCGGCGAGATCGGCCGGCACCGCGAGCAGCAGGATCCGTTCGACCGCGCGCAACGCGTCGAGGCTTCCGAGCGTCAACAGGCCGGGGTCGCCGGGCCCGAGTCCCACGATTCGCACGTGCATCGGTCTCACGCTTCGATGCAGGTGAAAAAAGGCCCCGGCGTTCTGCCGGGGCCTCTGGTCGTTTCGCTGGGAGCGGCGGTTACGTCGCTGCCGGGGCCGGGGTGGCGGCCGACGACGCGGCCGGCGCGATCGCGGGCGGCGGCGACGGGAAGAGACCGGCGAAGCGCGGGTCGCTGCTCTGGAAGTTGGCCTTCGCGATCAGGTTCTGCATGAAGGGCGCGATGGCGGGCTGTTCCTGCTGCTGGCGCAGCAGTTCGGCGATCTTGTCGTGGGCCGACGCGAGCGTGGCCTTCTCGCCGGGCTGGCGTTCTTCGACCTGGATGATGTGGTAGCCGAATGCCGACTTCACCGGCGGGCTGATGGCGTTGACCGGCGCCTTGAACGCGTAGTCTTCGAACTGCTTGACCATCTGGCCGCGGCGGAAGAATCCGAGCTCGCCGCCTTTGTCCTTGCTGCCGGGATCGCTCGAGTACTGTTTGGCGATCGCGTTCCAATCGGCGCCCGGCGCCTTGAGGAGCGTTTCGACCTTCAGCGCGGTCTGGAGCGCGCCGGGTCCCGAGGAGATCAGGATGTGGCGGGCGCGGACCTGATCCGGCTTATCGAACGCGGCGTGGTTCTTGTCGAAGTACGCCTTGATCTGGGCGTCGTCGATCTTGATGTCCTTGCCGACGGCCTTGTCGATGAGGATCTGCTGGCGGAGCAGGTTCGAGACGTCGGCCTCGGTGAGTCCGCGCTGCTTGAGCATGTCGTCCCACGAGCCGTTCGGGAAGTTCGCCTTGATCTCGGCTTCCTTCTTGGCGATCTCGTCGTCGCTGACCGTGATGTTGTTGGTCTTGGCGTATTGATCGAGGACGATCTCCTGCACCATCTGCTGGAGCGTGCCCTTGGCCGCGGCCGAGCTCTCGAGCTTGTTGTCGAAGTCGCTCTTCGAGATCGCCTGACCGTTGACGGTCGCGATCGCCCCGCCCGAACAGGCGGCGAGCGAAGCGCAGAGAGCGAGGGTGGTGACGGCCGCGATCACGCGGTGAAGTTTCGGCATGCAGAGCCCCATGGAATAGGAGTGCTAGTGCTAAGGAAACGCGGGCCGATAACGACGCCGCGACCGCGCTAGATTAGGTTTCGGCCCCGTTCGGCCCTTCCTTACGTGTCATCCCGAGCGTCGGGAGCGAAGCGACCAGAGTCGAGGGAGCGCCGGTGGACCGGAAGCCAGGCGACCGCCTCCATGCCGGAGTCGTGGCGCACGACCCGCAGGTGCTGGGCCAGGGCCCGGACGATGAAGAGCCCGCGGCCGCTCTCGGCCAGCGGTTCGGGCGGTCCCAGCTCCCGCCAGTCGAAGCCGGGCCCGCTGTCGCGGACCCGCAGGACGGCGATCCCGGCGTGCCATTCGAGCGCGATCGAGATCGGTCCGGGCGCGTGGCGGACGACGTTGCCGACCAGTTCGCCGAAGACCAATGCGGCCGCGTCCAGATCGCTATCGTCGGTGGCCCGCGCTTGAAGGTGCGCGATGAGGTCGTTGCGGACGTCGTAGGCTCCGTTCGCGTCGCGCGATTCGAATCTCCAGTGCATCGGTTCCGCGAGGATTGGCCGGAGACGCACGCGCGCCTTCTGCTACATCGCTTCGAGCAGCGCGCGCAGCAGCGGCATCCATCCCGTCTCCGGACGCTCGCTTGCTTTGAGCGGCGGCAGATCGACCAGCACTTTGCCCTCGGCGAAACGGAAGCGATTGCGCGTGAGCGATTGGAAGCGCGGGATCGCCGAGGGATCGAGCGAGAACGCGCTGCCGACGCCGAGCGTCAAGCGCTTCTCGTCGACGATGACTCGGGTCACATGTTTCTGCAGCGCGATCGCGCGCAGCTTCGTCAGTTCCACCAGATTGTGCAGGGGCCGCGGGAACGCGCCGAAGCGGTCGCGCACGCCCTCGGCGATCCGTTCGACCTCGTCCTGCAGGCGCGCTTTCGCGAGCTGCTGGTAGACGGCGATCTTCTGCGAGACCTGCGGGATGTAGTCGTTGGGGATGAACGCGTCGATCTTGACGTCGATGACGGCCTCGCGCCGCTCCTCGCCCGAGATGCCCATGCCCTTGCGTTCGGCGATCGCTTCGGCCAGGAGCTGGCAGTACGTGTCGAAGCCGACCGACGCGATGAAGCCGGATTGGGCGGCCCCGAGGAGGTTGCCGGCGCCGCGGATCTCCATGTCGCGCATCGCGATCTGCAACCCCGAACCGAGATGCGTGAACTCGCGGATCGCCTCGAGGCGCGCTTTGGCGTCTTCGCTGAGCGCCTTGTGCGCCTGGTAGAGCAGGTAGCAGTAGGCCTGGTGGTTCGAGCGGCCGACGCGGCCGCGCAGCTGATAGAGCTGCGCGAGACCGAACTTGTCCGCGTCGTGCACGATCATCGTGTTGACGTTGGGGATGTCGAGGCCGTTCTCGATGATGGTGGTCGCGACCAGGATGTCGAGATCGCCCGCGATGAAGGCCTGCATCACCGGCTCGAGCTCGTTCTCGTGCATCTGGCCGTGGCCGACCCCGATGCGCGCGCGCGGCGCGAGCTTCTGCAGCGCGTTCTTGACGGCGTAGATCGACTCGATCCGGTTGTGCAGATAGTAGACCTGGCCGCCGCGGTCCAGTTCCGAGGCGATCGCGCGCGCGACGATGCCGTCGCTGGCCGGCACGACCACCGTCTTGACCGACATGCGGTTCTTCGGTGCGGTCTGGATCAGCGACAGGTCGCGCACGCCGACCAGCGACATGTGGAGCGTGCGCGGGATGGGCGTGGCCGAGAGCGTCAGCACGTCGACGCTGGTGCGATACTCCTTGAGCCGCTCCTTGTGCATCACCCCGAAGCGCTGCTCCTCGTCGATCACGATCAGCCCGAGATCCGCGAACGCGACGTCCTTCTGCAGCAGACGGTGCGTGCCGATGACGATGTCGACCTTGCCTTCGGCCAGGTCGCGCAGCGTCTCTTTCTGCTTGGGCCGGGGCGTGAAGCGCGAGAGCTCTTCCACCCGGATCGGGAAGCCGGCGAAGCGCGCGGCGAAGCTGTGGTAGTGCTGATCGGCGAGCAGCGTGGTCGGCACCAGCACCGCCACCTGTTTCTTATCCGCGATCGCCTTGAAGGCGGCCCGGATGGCGACTTCGGTCTTGCCGTAGCCGACGTCGCCGCAGACAAGCCGGTCCATCGGCTGCGGACGCTCCATATCGGCCTTGGTCTCGGCGATGGCCTTGGCCTGATCGACCGTCGGTTCGTACGGGAACGCCTCTTCGAGCTCGGCCTGCCAGGGCGTGTCCAGCGGATAGGCGTGGCCGCGCGCGAGTTCGCGATCGGCGTAGAGCGCGACCAGTCCGTCGGCGATCTTGGCGAGCGACTCCGAGACGCGCGACTTCGAACGCGCCCAATCGGCGCCGCCCATCTTCGAGAGGCGCGGCGCGCCGCCGTCGGCGGCGGCATACTTGGTGACCTGGTGCATCTGCGTGACGGGCACCAACATCCGGTCGCTGCCGGCGTACTTGAGATCGAGATAGTCCTGGGTCGCGCCGAGAATGGTCTCGCAGCGCAGGCCGAGGTACTGACCGATGCCGTGGACCGCGTGCACGACGTAATCGCCGACCTTGAGATCGGCCAGCGTGACCGGCACGCCCTCTTTGACGGCTCGGAGCTTGACGCGCTTGGGCGGTTGGCCGTAGATCTCGCGATCGCCGAGCACGTGCGCGCGCAGATCCGGCAGCGAGAAGCCCTGTTCGATGCTGCCGTGGAGGACCGCGACGCCGGCCACGTTCGCGCCGTGCAGGATGTCGTTGGTGCGCGCGACCGCGGTGGTGACGATGGTGACCGCGTCGCCGGCAGCGACCCGCTCGCGCATCGCGCCGACGAACATCTCGATCTGACGGTTGTAGTGGTCGGACGGCCGGCACTCAAGCACCACCGAGAGCCCGGTCTCGGGCAGCCACGGCGCGGGCGCGCCTTCGATGCCGCCCGGGAAGACCAGCGTCTTGCGCGCCGCGAACGCCGGCCCGAGCGCGTCGAGCGAGGTGTGCGCCGCGATCGACTCGGCCAGCAGCGCCTCGGCGACCTCTTCCTCGCGGACCTGGAACTCGCCGGATTCGGATTCGGCCAGCAGGAGGTGCTGTTCGCGCGAGAGCTCTTCGTCCAGCGCGCGCTCGATCGCGCTCAACATCGCGGGCTCGTCGAAGACCACCAGCGCGTCGGGGCGCAAGAAGTCGAGGACCGTGCCGCGCGCGCCCTCGTCGTCGGGTTCGTTCCAGGGCGAAAGTTCCAACGCGTCGAGGGCCTGCGTCGAGAGCTGGGTGACCAGGTCGAACGAGCGGAGCGACTCGATCTGGTCGCCGAAGAACTCGATGCGGGTCGGACTGTCCTGGGTCGCCGCGAAGATGTCGAGGATGCCGCCGCGCACGGCGTACTCGCCGACCGCGCTGACCACGTCGGTGCGCTCGTAGCCGAGCGCGAAGATGCGCCGCTGCAGTTCGTCCCAGCCGGGTTCGTCGCCCGGGCGCAAGCGCGCGCGCGACGCGGCCAGGGCCGCGGGCGAGAACGTGTATTGCCGCAGCGCCGAGACCGGCGCCAGCACGACGTGCGGCTTGCCGTCGGCCAGTTCGCACAGCATCGCGATGCGCGCGCTGCGTTCCGACGGGCTCTCGATCGCGCCGGCCGCCTCGTCGCGCGGGCGCATCAGGCTCGCGATCCGTCCGTCGTCGTCGCCGAGATCGTAGAGCAGGTCGGCGAAGGCGCGTTCGGCCACGTCCGGGGTCGGGACGGCGACTAGGATCTGGCCGCCGCGGGCGCGATGCAGCGCCGCCAGCAGCGCCGGACGCGCGGACGGGATCGTCTCGTGCACGGCCACGCCGCTGCGCGAGCGCTCGAGGTGATCGAGCGCGGCGCGGAGCGGACGCCCGGCGGCGGTCAGGGCTTGGAGCGAAAATGCAGACATAATAGTAGAAGCGGAGCGAAAGCGAGCGAGGAGAGGACGACGTCGAGCGGATAGCCCGGGATGCCGACGGCGTCGGGGACGTAGCGCAGGACGGTGGTGAGCGAGAGGGCGACGAGCACCCAGGCCGCGATCGAGCGTGGAGCCAGGGCCGCTATCGGAAGAAACCACAACCCGTACCAAGGTTGCGGGTTCGGTATCGCGAGCCAAAGCCCCAGGCCGACCAGCGGCCAGCCGGCCGCATCACGGAGGACGATTCCGCGGATGCCGAAGGCCAGGGCCGCGAGCGCGGCCGCGATGCCGAGCGGCGGCCAGATCGCCTGC
>JANWKW010000027.1 GCA_025451135.1 Vulcanimicrobiia bacterium
GACCACGATGCGGTCTTCGTCCGAGAGTTCTTCGACGCCGAGGATCGCGATGATGTCCTGGAGATCTTTGTAGCGCTGGAGCGTCTCTTGCACGCCGCGCGCGACGTCGTAGTGTTCCTGACCGACGATCTGCGGATCGAGGATGCGCGAGGTCGAGGCGAGCGGATCGACGGCCGGGTAGATGCCCAGTTCCGAGATCGGACGCGAGAGCGCCGTGGTCGCGTCGAGATGCGCGAACGTGACCGCGACGGCCGGATCGGTGTAGTCGTCGGCGGGCACGTAGACGGCCTGCACCGAGGTGATCGAACCCTTGGTCGTGGAGGTGATGCGCTCTTCGAGCGAACCCATGTCGGTCGAGAGCGTCGGCTGATAGCCGACGGCCGACGGCATGCGGCCCATCAGCGCGGAGACCTCGGAGCCGGCCTGCAGATAGCGGAAGATGTTGTCCATGAACAGCAGCACGTCCGCGCCTTCTTCGTCTCGGAAGTACTCGGCCATGGTGACGCCGGTCTGGGCGATGCGGAAGCGGACTCCCGGCGGCTCGTCCATCTGGCCGAACACGAGCGTCGTCTGCGCGAGCACGCCCGACTCTTTCATCTCTTGCCAGAGATCGTTGCCTTCGCGCGTGCGCTCGCCGACGCCGGTGAAGACCGAGAAGCCCTTATGCACGGCCGCGATGTTGCGGATCAGCTCTTGGATGAGGACGGTCTTGCCGACGCCCGCGCCGCCGAACAGTCCGACCTTACCGCCGCGCGTGTAGGGCGCCATCAGGTCGATGACCTTGATGCCGGTCTCGAACAGCTTCGGGGTCGGATCCTGGAACTTGAACTCCGGCGCCGGACGATGGATCGGCCACTGCGCCGTCGCCTTGACCGGCTCGTCCGAGTCGATCGCCTTGCCGAGCACGTTGAAGATGCGTCCGAGCGTGCCCTGGCCGACCGGAACCGTGATCGGGCCGCCGGTCGAGCTGACCGGGGCGCCGCGCATCAGGCCATCGGTCGAGCCCATCGCGAGGCACCGGACCTGGTTGTTGCCCAGTTCGTCCTGCACTTCGAGCGTCAGATCGCGCGCGCGCATGGCCGTGCCGCCGAGCTCGATGCCGCCCTGCGACGCCGTGCTCTTGCCGGCCGCGTCGTCGTTGACCCGGACGGTCAGGGCGTCGTTGATCTTCGGACGGGTCACGGGCGTGAACTCGACGTCGACGACGGTGCCGAGGACCTGGACGATTTTACCGGTGGCAGCCATTGTTTTGCGTTTCCCCTGTTATGAGCCGCTGAGCGCTTCGGCGCCCGCGACGATCTCGAGCAGTTCTTTGGTGATCGCGGCTTGACGCGCGTTGTTCATCTTGATGGTCAGTTCGTCGATCAGCTTGCCGGCGTTGTCCGTCGCGTTGTTCATCGCGATCAGCTGGGCGGCGAAGAAGGCGGCGTCGGTCTCGAGCATCGCGCTGTAGATGGTGAACTCGAGGTACTTGGGCAGCAGGCGCGAGAGCACGAACTCGGGCGACGGCGAGAACTCGACCGCGCCGGCCTTCTTCTCCACCGGAGCGTCGCCCACGAGCGCCGTCTGCTCGATCGGCACGAGCCGGCGCGTCTCGGGCTTCTGCGACATCATCGAGACGAGCTTGGGCGAGATCAGGACGATGTCGCCGATCTCTCCGGCCACGAACGCGTCGGTCACGGCGGCCGCGACCGCGCGGGCGGTATCGATCTTCGAGGGCGCGTTGAGCGCCCAGGTCGGGTGGTTCGCACGGTCCATCCGGCGGACGGTGTTGCGTCCCTTGTTGCCGACCGTGAAGAACGACGCATCGGCGTGCGTCTTGACGTAGATCTCGGCCGCCCGGATCAGGTTGGCGTTGAACGCGCCGGCCAGGCCCTTATCGGCCGTCATCAGGATCACGCCCGAGGGCGCGCCGGCCTTGCCCGGTTTCATGAACGGGTGGTCGACCGAGGAGACCGCGCCCATCAGGTCGCGGAGCATCTGCGAGAGCGCGTCCGCGTACGGACGGGCCTGCTTCTGCGCCATCTCCGCGCGACGGATCTTCGCCGCGGCGACTTGTTTCATCGCCTTGGTGATCTGCTGCGTGTTCTTCAGCGACTTGATCCGGTCGCGGAGATCTTTGACTGACGGCATTAGAAGCTCTTGTTGAACTCCGCGAGCACCGCGTCGAGGGCTTTCTTGCTGTCGTCCGAGAGCTGGCCGCTCGAGGCGATCGCGGTCGCCACGCCGGCGTGCTTGGCGTGCAGATAGTCGACGAACGCCTTGGCCCACTGCTGGATCTTCGGGGTCGGGATGTCGAGCAGCGCGCCGCTGTTGGCGGCGTAGAGCACCGCGACTTGATCCTCGGTCGCCTGCGGCTGGTACTGCGGCTGCTTGAGCAGCTCGGTCAGCTTCTCGCCGCGCGCCAGCTGGGCTTGCGTGTTCTTGTCGAGGTCGCTCGAGAGCTTGGCGAAGGCCGCGAGGTCGCGGTACTGCGCGAGCTCGAGCTTGAGCTGACCGGCGACCGACTTCATGGCCTTGGTCTGCGCCGACGAGCCGACGCGCGAGACCGAGAGCCCGACGTCGACGGCCGGACGGATGCCTTGGAAGAACAGGTCCGGCGTCACGTAGATCTGGCCGTCGGTGATCGAGATCACGTTGGTCGGGATGTAGGCGGCGAAGTCGCCGGCCTGCGTCTCGATGATCGGCAGCGCGGTCATCGAACCGCCGCCGAGCGCGTCGGAGAGCTTGGCCGAGCGTTCCAGCAGGCGCGAGTGGAGGAAGAACACGTCGCCCGGGGAGGCTTCGCGGCCCGGCGGGCGGCGCAGAAGCAGCGACATCTCGCGGTACGATTGCGCGTGCTTGGTCAGGTCGTCGAACACGATCAGGACGTCCTTGCCCTGGTACATCAGCTCTTCGCCCATGGCGGCGCCGGCGAACGGCGCGAGCCAGCGCAGCGCGGCCGCTTCGGCGGGCGAGACGGTCACGATGGTGGTGTACTCCATCGCGCCCTTCTGCTCGAGCACTTGCGAGAGCGCGGCGATGGTCGAGTTCTTCTGGCCGATCGCGACGTAGATGCAGAAGACGTTGCGGCCCTTCTGGTTGATGATCGTGTCGATCGCGATCGCGGTCTTGCCGGTCGAGCGGTCGCCGATGATCAGTTCGCGCTGGCCCTTGCCGATCGGGATCAGGGCGTCGATCGCGCGGATGCCGGTCGGGAGCGACTGGGTGACGCTCTGACGCTCGACCACGTTCGGGGCCGTGTTCTCGATGGTGCGGTACTTCTTGGTGTCGATCGGGCCCTTGCCGTCGACCGGCGCGCCGAGCGCGTCGACGACGCGGCCGAGCAGCGCTTCGCCGACCGGGACGGACGCGATGCGGCCGGTACGGCGGACCTTGTCGCCTTCCTTGATGTCCTTATCCGGACCCAGGATGACGACGCCGACGTTGTCCTCCTCGAGGTTGAGCGCGACGCCCTGCATGCCGTTCGGGAACTCGACGAGCTCCGACGAGCGGATGCCGCGCAGACCGTAGACGCGCGCCAGGTTGGCGCCGACTTCGATGACGGTGCCCACTTCGTCTTCGCGTACGTCGCTCTTGAACGACGCGATCTGCGCTTTGAGGAGTCCGGAAATTTCGTCAGCGTTGATCATATGTTTCCTAGTATCAGTTCTGCGCGAACAGTTCGCGCGAGAGTTCTTCCAAGCGTCCGGCGACGGACCCGTCGATGCGGCGGTCGCCCATGGTGACGCGCACGCCGCCGATCAGCGACGCGTCGACCGATTGGGTCACGTCGAATTTCTTGCCGTAGGATGCTTCCAGCCCGGCGACCAGGGCGGCCAGCTCGGCCGCGCCGAGGGGCTTGGCCGAGACGACCGTCAGCGGCTCGGCGCCGCGGGCGGCGCGCTGCAGCGCCTCGTACTGGACGACCAGTTCGCGCAGCAGCGGCTCGCGATGCTTGCGCACCAAGAGCAGCACGGTGTGGAGGGCGATCTCGTCGGCCTTGCCGTCGAGCGCCTTCGAGACGTTCTCTTCCTTGATATAGCGGTCGACGATCGGCGCGGTGAAGAACTCGCGCGCGTCCCCGTCGGCGTAGATCGCGTCGGAGATGGCGCGCAGGTCGGCGCCGGTGCGGTCGATCGTGCCGCGCTCCTGCGCGAGCGCGAAGACCGCGGTCGCGTAGCGGCGGGCCAGCTTCTCGTTCGCCATATCAGTTCGCGCCCTTCGGAATGGACGCCACGAAGTCGCCCACGAGCCGGGCGTTGAGGCCGGCATCGACGCGCGCGGTCGCGTCGGACTTGGCGAGGTCCAGCGCCTTCTCGAGCAGTTCGGTGCGCAGGCTCTCGCGAGCGGCCTCGCGCGCGCGCTCCAGCTCTCCGGCCGCATTGCGCAGGCCGCGTTCGCCGGCGGCGCGCGCTTCGGCCAGGGCCGCTTCGCGTTCGTGCTCGGCGAACTCGGCGGCGCGGGCGCGGATCGCCGCGGCGTCGCGGGCGGCGCCTTCGATCTCGGCGCGCAGCACGTCGAGGGAGGCCTTGGCCTCGTCGCGGTGACGCTCGGTCTCGGCCAACTGCTTGTTCGTGTTCGCCTGGGCCGCGAGCACGGCGGGCTGCGCGAACTTGATCCACATCCACACGATGACGACGTAGAAGATGAGGGCGCAGGCGACGTTGCTCCAGATCGCGATCTGCTCGTAGTTCACTTGGCGGCCCCCGGAACGGTCTTCTCGAGCATCAGGTCCGCCAGGCTCCGGACGGTCGCGTCCTGGCCCGCGCGGGCCGCATCGAGCTCCCCGGCCACGGTCTTCTGGGCTTCTTCCACCGTCCGCGACGCGCGGGCGGCGTAGTCGGCGGCCAGATCGGCGGTCGCGTTCGAAGTGTCGGCCCGGCCCTTGGCGATCGCCAGCTCCGCGTCGCGGCGCGCGGCGGCGCGCGCGTCTTCCGCCTGCCGGCGCAGCGCGTTGGCCTCGGCCTGGTACTTGTCGTAGTCGGCCGTCAGTCCGTTGATGTAGTCGCGCCGCTTCTTGAGCGCGGCGCTGACGGGACGCAGAAAGACCACCGACAAGATCGCGAAGAAGATCGCGAAATTGATCGTCTGGACGATCATGGTCCCATCGGGGAGGAGGAACACCTGGGTGCGTCCTCTACTTCGCGACGACCGAGAGGTGCGAGATCATGTCCGGCACCTTCACGACGACGAGCAGCAGGTAGAACGCGAGTCCCAGACCGATGATCGGGAACGCTTCCAGCACGCCGATGCCCATGAACATGAACGTCAGGATGTTCGGACGCGCTTCGGGTTGACGGGCGATCGCCTCGACGGCCTTGCTGGCGACGATACCGTCGCCGATCGCAGAACCGAACGCGACGGCGGCGATGATGATGCCGAACGAGAGGAGGGTAAGGCCGGCGACCAACGCTTCAGAGCTCACGATGTACCTTTCTAACGACTAATGATCTTCCCCGATCGCCAACGATAGATACACGATGGCGAGCAGGGTGAATACGAACGCTTGGACCGTCCCGACGAACAGGTTGAAGAACTGGATCAGGAACGGCACGAACGTGACGGCGAGGGAGAGATTGAAGAACCCGATCGCGACCTTCGCCTGCACGATCGAAGCGACGACGATGAACAGCAGTTCGCCGACGAAGATGTTGAAGAAGAGACGCGCCGCGAGCGTGACCGGGCGCACGAGCTCTTCGAGGATGTTGATCGGCGTCAGCCACCAGAACGGCTTGGTGACGTGCGCGAACTGCTTGATGCCGTTGTGCTTGACGCCGACGATCCAGCAGAGGACGAACACGATCAGCGCGAGCGGGACGGTGGTGTTGACGTCGGCCGTGGGCGAGCCGCCGAACGGCAGGCCCAGCGCCTTGAACGGCACCATGCCGAACTGGTTCATCGCGAAGATGAAGATGAAGAGCGCGATGAAGAACGGGACGAAGGGCTCGCCCTTGCGGCCGAGCGGACCCTGGGCGAGGTCGGCGATGTAGTTGACGACGCCTTCCACGACGGTCTGGCGACGGGTCTGGTAGGCCGAGCGATAGCTGGCGCCGATGACGGCGAAGAACGCGAGCGTAAGCGCCATGACGAGCCACGTCGTCATGATCGTATCGGCGTGGACGGTGCCGACGATCGGCCACTGCCACGTGAGGTGTTCGCCGATCTGCTCGTGCAAGGAGTGTTACTTCCGTTTAGAGGCGTCGAACGCGCGCGTCACGCCGAGTGCGTAGATCGCGAGCGGGAGAAAGAATCCGGCGAAGTACGGACCCAATAACCACCAGGGTCCCCATATCGCCAGGGCCGCGGCAACTATACCGAAGAGCCCTATCCGCAGAAAACTACTTAAGACGAAGAGCCCGACGTTCCGGACCTCGACCAGCCGTTCGTTTCCGTACGTCCCCAGGAACAGGTTGGCGATCCCGCCGACCGCGCCGACGCCGAGCGCCAGGGCGGAATGAGCGGACCAGATGACGAGCGCGAAAGCGACCGGAGTCGCGACCAGGATGGACCGAAGGGCGACCGTCCGCTTGAACTCGCGATAGATCGCGAGGTCGGCGGCCGATTCGGCGAGCCCATAGGTACGCCCCATCCCCTTAATTCCCTCGCAGGATCAAGCGGAACGCCGCATAGCCGCCGAGCGCCAACCCGCCGAACAGTCCGCCCAAGACCCACAGCTGCTGCCCGGTCCGGCCGGCCAGCCAGATCCCCAGGAGAAGCCCGACCAGGACCGTCCCGGCAAAGGAGACTCCTGCTCCGATAATTGCACCTGCGTTCACGACCGCCGTTCATTCGCCGCGGCCCACCCCGGTCATCCCGAGCGTAGGGAGCGAAAGCGAACGGAGTCGAGGGACCGCCGGGGGCGACGGCGTTGTGGCTAGTTGGCGTTCGTGATGTCGGTCGCGAGGGTGACGCTCTGGCTCGCCGTCTCGAGGCGACTCGCGAGCTGGGCGTTGAGCAAGCTCAGGGCCGCGGCCGGCGTGTTGTCGAGGCCGCTGCAGCCGCTGCCGCACGAACCGACCTGGGTCATGACGGCCGCGAACGAAATCGGGTGCCCGCCGTCGAAGCCGCCCGCCCCGATCCAGCCCCACTGCTTGGCGGTCGTACCGCTGGTGTTGTAGATCTCCGGCAGCGCGCGGACGTTCGGGCCGGCCCCGCCCCCGACGTAGGCGACGTCCGCCTGGGTCCAGGTGGTGGCGCAGACGCCGCCCGGGGCGAACGAGGACGCCGGGCAGCCGCCCGCGTCGCCGTAGTCGTAGATCGGGATCGTGTTCGACGCCGCGACGTAGGCGTCGAGCCACGCGCGGGTGGCGGCGGGCGCGGCCCAGCCGGTCTCCATGTCGTCGGCGGCCACGACCGTCTCGTTCGGGTAGGTCTTACCCGCGACGTACGCGCCGAGCGAGGCGACCATCGCTTCCCAGGCCCGCGCGTGCGCGGCCACGACGTGCGAACCGAAGTTGCTCGTGCCGACCGCGAGCGTCAGCGCGTTCGTGGCTGGCAGATTGCACTGCGCGTAGCCGTCGAGATAGCCTTGCACGGCCGTCGCGATCTGCGCGGTGCTGACGAACGGATTGCCGCTCGCGAAGTCGGACGTGCCCCAGTCGCTGCCGTCCGCGTAGGGCTCGCCGTAGTCGAGCACGACGACGCCGGACTTCGCCTGCGAATCTGCGCCCTGGGCCATCGCGCAGCCTTCGGCCTTGGTGACGACCGGATCGATCGTCGCCATGTATCGCGAGATCGTCGCTTGCCCGTTCAAGAAGTTCGTCGGCACCGGTGACGGCGTCGCGGTCGCGGCCGGCGTCGGCGTAGCGCCGCATCCGGCCAGAGCCGCCGCACAGACGATCGCAAACATCATCGCATACCTCCGGTTAGGGCGAGACGCGGAACGCCTCGGCCGCGGTTCCTCCGCGCAGGCGCGCGAGCAGCCAGGCGACGATCCGGGCGGACGCGCGGCCGTCACCGTACGGATTGGTGGCCCGCGCCATCCGCGCGAACGCGTCCGCATCGTCGAGCAGTCGCGCGGCCGCGGCGACGATCCGGGCGCGATCGTGGCCGACCAGCTCGAGCGTGCCGTCTTCCAGGCCATCGGGACGTTCGGTCTCGTCGCGCATCACGAGCACCGGTTTGCCGAGGCAGGGCGCCTCTTCTTGCAGGCCGCCCGAATCGGTCAGCACGAACGTGCAGCGCTTGACCGCTTCGACCATGTTCGCATAATCGATCGGCTCGACCAGCAGCACGCCCGGAACGCCGTCGAGCAGCTCGTGCGCGATCGGCGCCACCTGCGGCGACGGATGGACCGGCCAGTAGAGCTGCGGGCGCGTCGGGTGCGCGGCGATCTCGCGCATCGCCTCGCACATCTCGCGCATGTGCGGATGGTTCTCGCGGCGATGCGCGGTGACGAGGATCAGCGGGCGCGTCGGGTCGAGTTCGGCCGCTCGCGGCGGCGCCGGAAGGTCGGCGCGCGCGGCCGTCACCAGAAACGCGTCGATCACGGTGTTGCCGGTCACGATGACGTCGTCGGCCGCGACGTTCTCGCGCAGGAGATGCTCCTTCGCGAGATCGGTCGGCGCGAAGTGATACGAGGCGATCGTCCCGGTCAGCCGGCGGTTCATCTCCACGGGGAACGGCATCCACCGGTCGTTGGTGCGCAGACCGGCCTCGACGTGACCGGTCGGGACGTGCTGGTAGAAGGCCGCCAGCGCCGCCGCCGTCGAGGTCGAGGTATCGCCGTGGACGAGCACCACGTCGGGCTTGGCCTCCAGCAACACCGGCTCCATACCGGTCAGCACGCGGGTGGTGATCTCGGTGATCGACTGCACCCGCGTCATGATGTTGAGGTCGTACCGCGGCGCGATCCGGAAGAGCGTCAGCAGGTCGTCGAGCATCTGCCGGTGCTGGGCGGTGACGCAGACGATCGACTCGATCTGCGGGTGCGCGTCGAGGGCGTGGACGACCGGGGCCATCTTGATCGTGTCCGGACGCGTGCCGAACACGGTCATCACTTTGAGTTTGTTCACAGTTTGATGTGGATGGTCCCGGAGACGATCAATGCCGCGAAGCCGAGCACGAAGCACACGGCGTAGATCAGCAGCACCGCCTGGCGGACGTTCATGCCGAAGCGGAAGATCAGTTGGTGATGGAAGTGCCCGCGGTCGGCCTCGGTGATGCGCTTGCCCGAGAGCGCGCGCCGCGCGATCGCGAAGAACGTGTCGAGGATCGGGAGCGCGAGCACGACGATCGGCACGAGCAGCCCGATCGCGACCGAGGTCTTGGCCGCGCCGATGGTCGAGAGCGTGGCGAACACGTAGCCGATGAAGAGCGCGCCCGAGTCGCCCAAGATGATCTTCGCCGGATTGAAGTTGTACGGCAGGAAGCCCAGCGCCGCGCCCGCGAGCGAGGCCGCGATGAGCGCGACGACCGGGTCCCCGTGCACCAGCGAGATGACGAAGATCGACGCGCACGAGATCGCGGCGACGCCCGAGAGCAGTCCGTCGAGCCCGTCGATGAAGTTGATGGCGTTCATCATCGCGACGTACCAGAACAGCGTCAGCGGGATGCTCACCCAGATCGGGAAGGCGATCCAGTTCGTGTTCGGATCGTGGTTGAACGGATTGGCGATCCCGACGATCACGAAGCCGTACAGCATCGAGATGGCCGCGACCACGATCTGCGCGAGGAACTTGTTGCGCGGGCGCATCCCCATGATGTCGTCCCACGCGCCGACGCCCAGGATCAGCATCGAGCCGAACAGCAGGCCGACCAGGTTGTGGGTGGCGTCGAGCTGATCGCCGACGGCCGGATAGAGCATCTTCGGATGGGCGAGCGCGAAGCCCAGCATGGTGAAGAGCGCGAACGCGAACCCGAAGAACACGCCGATGCCGCCGATGCGCGGCTTCGGATCCTCGTGCATGCGCCGCTCGCCGGTCTGGTCGAGCATTCCGACGTGGCTGGCCAGCCGGCGGACGAGCGGCGTCGCGAGCGCCGTCACCGCTGCCGCCACCACCACGGCGGCGACGTAGAGCACGATCAGGCTCGGATTGGCCTTCACCGCGCCGCCCCCGCGAGCGGCAGCGACGAGACCCCGGCCTCGGCCAGGAGCGTCACCGCGATCGGATCGGGATAGGCCTCGTCGTAGACGATCTTGGCGACGCCGGCGCTGATCAGCAGCTTCGAACAGTGCACGCACGGCTGATGCGTGCTGTACGCGACCGCGCCCTGCAGGCCGACGCCGTGGAGAGCGCCCTGGACGATCGCGTTGGCCTCCGCGTGCATCGCGCGCAGGCAGTGGCCGTTCGAGAGCGTGCAGCCGACGTCGGTGCAGTGCGGTACGCCGCGCGGCGCTCCGTTGTAGCCGGTCGTGAGGATGCGATGGTCGCGCACCAGCACGCAGCCGACCGCCGCGCGCGGACAGGTGGCGCGGGTCGCGACCGTACGCGCGACCTGCATGAAGTACTCGTCCCAGCCCGGACGCACGGAGACGCTCAAACCGTCGGCCGGACGATGACGGGCACGGAGCTGGTGCTTCCGAACATGCGGTCGCCGGCGTCGCCGAGCCCCGGCACGATGTAGCCGTGATCGTTGAGCCGTTCGTCGAGCGCGGCGGTCACGACGCGGACGCCGGGATGCCGGCGATGAAAGGCTTCGACGCCTTCGGGCGCCGCGATCAGGCTGATGAACGTGATGTGCTGCGCGCCCCGCGAGACCAGCGCATCGACCGCGGCCGCGCCGGAGTTGCCGGTCGCGAGCATCGGATCGAGCACGAATACGTGACGCTCCGAGAGATCGTCCGGCACGTTCATGTAATACGGCACGGGCTGCAGGGTCTCGGGATCGCGGTAGAATCCCAGGTGGGCGACGACCGCGTTGTCGATCACGTCGAGGAATCCCGGCAGCAGACCGAGGCCGGCGCGCAGGATCGGCGCGACCACCGGAAGGGTCCCGATCCGGCTGGCCATCGTCGGCTGCAGCGGCGTGTCCACCGGCGTCGGCACGAGCGGCAGCCCGCGGGTCGCCTCGTAGGCCAGAAACGCGCCGAGCTCTTCGAGCAATTGACGGAAGACCGGCGTGGACGTCGAGCGGTCACGCAGGCGCGCGAGCCGATCGGCCACCGCCGGATGTTCGACGACGAGCAAGGCGGGACGGTCGTTGGGCATGAACGCCCGATTCCATGCTACGACGATTTCTCCATCTTGCGCTCGGGCTCGCGCTCCTCGCCGCGAACGCCCCGGCGGCCTCGGCGACGACCATCACGCCCGCGGCCGCGCTCGAACGCGTGCTGACCGCGCCGGCCGAAGATCCCGCCTGGTTCTCGCCGGCGCTGCTCGCGCAGGTGCCCGCCTCCCGGATGACCGAGATCGTGGCCTCGATCGGCAAGCAGCTCGGCACGTTCGAGCGAGTGACCGGCGACGGGGCCGGCGGCAACTACGTCGCGGTCTACTCCGGCGGCACGATCGCGTGCGTCATCAGCCTGGATGCGGCGGGAATCGTCGACGGCATCTTCTTCAAGGTACCGCAGCCGACGACCGCGAGTCTGGGCGATGCGCTCGCGCGCTTCGGGTCGCTCCACGGAACCCTCGGCTACGTGGTCACCGAGAACGACACCGAGCGCGCCGCGCACGGTCAGGACGAGGCGCTCGGCGTCGGCTCGACGTTCAAGCTCGCCGTCCTGACGGCGCTCGTCAAGCAGATCGCCGCCGGCAAGCGCCGCTGGTCCGACGTCGTGCAGGTACGCGACGGCTGGAAGAGCCTGCCGTCGGGGTTCTTGCAGACCTGGCCGGACGGGTCGCACGTCACCCTCGAGACGCTCGCGTCGCTGATGATCTCGATCAGCGACAATTCCGCGACCGACCTCTTGATCCACACGCTCGGCCGCGCGGCCATCGAGCCGTATGCCGGGGCGAACGTGCCGCTGCTGACGACGCACGACATGTTCGCGCTCAAGACGAAAGGTGCGGCCGCCGCGCGCAAGGCGTGGCGCTCGGGCGATGCGCGGGCCCGCCGCAGGATGATCGCCGTGCTCGACGGCGCGCATCTCTCGGCCGACGCGCTCGATCTGCAGCCCGCCGACGACGACATCGACTGGCAGTTCACCAACCGTCAGCTGTGCGCGCTGATGGCGGGCGTCCGCCATCTGCCGCTCTTCGAGATCAACCCCGGGGTCGCGACCCCGTCGGACTGGAAGAGCGTCGCATACAAGGGCGGCTCGGATGCGGGCATCATCAGCATGACCACCTGGCTGGTCGCCAAGAGCGGCAAGCAGTTCTGCGTCAGCGTCACGCTCGACGACGCGACCGCGGCCGTCGACGAGAACGCGTTCTCGCTCGACTATCTGGCCGTCATCGACCGCCTGCGCGACGAGGCCGCGAAGCCATAAGCGCGCGCGACCGCTGGACGCTCGTCGCGACCATCGTCGGGTCGAGCCTGGTCTTCATCGACGGGAGCGTGGTCGGACTCGCGCTGCCCACCGTCCAGCGCGTCTTCAACGCCAGCGCCGGCGACGTGCAGTGGATCGTCGAGGCGTACGGCTTGGCGCTGGCCGCCCTGATGCTCTTCGGCGGCGCGCTCGGCGACCGCTACGGGCGCCGCAAGATCTTCCGCATCGGGGTCGCGATCTTCGCGACGTCGTCGCTGGCCTGCGCGTTCGCGCCGAACCTCGGCTTCCTGATCGCCGGGCGCGTCGCGCAGGGCGTCGGCGGGATGCTGCTCGCTCCCGCCAGCCTGGCGCTCATCGGCGCGTGCTTCGAAGGCAAGAAGCGCGACCGCGCCTTCGCGACCTGGACCGCCTACACGACGCTGTTCGGCATGCTCGGCCCCGCGATCGGCGGTCTGCTGATCGATCACTTCGGCTGGCCGTCGGTCTTCGTCATCAATCTGCCGCTCGCGGCCGTGGTGCTGTGGGCGACCTACGCGCACATCGGCGAGAGCAAGAACGACGCCATCCGCGGACGGCTCGACGTGGCCGGCGCGCTCCTCGCGACGGTGGGCCTGGGCGCGCTGACGTACGCGTTGATCTCCTCGACCGCGTTCGGCTGGGGCAGCCCGCGCGTGATCGTCGCGATCGTGCTCGGGGTCGCGGCGCTGGCGGCGTTCGTGCCGGTCGAGGCGCGCGAGCCCGCGCCGATCATGCCGCTCTCGCTCTTCCGCGACCGCACGTTCGCGGGCGTCAACGCGGAGACGCTGCTGCTCTACGGCATCACCTCGCTGTTCTATTTCTTGCCGTTCGACATGATCCAGGCGCACGGCTACTCCGCGACAGAGGCCGCGATCGCCACGTTGCCGCTACTCGCGTGCCTGGTGGCGTTCGCGCGACTCGGGACCTCGTTGATGGGGCGCATCGGCAGGCGCGCGATCCTGTGCATCGGTCCGACGGTCGCCGCCCTCGGCTGCGCGCTCCTCGGTCTTTTCGAAGGCGGCGGCGCGTACTGGACGTCGTTCTTCCCGGGGCTGGTCGTGGTCGGTCTCGGCATGGGGCTGACGGTCGCGCCGTTGACCGCGACGGTGATGTCGTCCGCGGATCCGCGCTTCATCGGCTCGGCCTCCGGCATCAACAGCGCGGTCTCGCGCATGGCCGGCCTGCTCGCGATCGCCGGCCTCGGCGCGCTGCTCTGGTATTCGTTCAACGCGAAGCTCCA
>JANWKW010000028.1 GCA_025451135.1 Vulcanimicrobiia bacterium
CGCGTCGACCCCGTCGACGATATCGAGGACCTGCGCGCACTTCGCCCAGGCCGCATCGAGCGCGTCGGCCCGCGCGGTCGCCTTCGCCTTGCGCGCGGCCAGCGCCGCCGCGTGGGTGCGGTCCATGGTGTCGGCCAGCCGGCGCGCGATCGCGTACTGGTCGTCGAGCTGGGCCCGCGTCATGCGGCTGCGCGGATCCATGACGACGCGAAGCATCGCCGTCGTCGCCGTACCGTCCACGGTCAGGCGCACGCGATAGGCGCCGGGCGCGACCAGCGGGCCTTCCGGGATGCGGGGCGTATCGCGATAGACGGCCGAGATCGGCAGGTCGTAGGAATCCGCGATCGGCGGCGTCACGTGCAGATCCCAGACGAAGCGGTGCATGCCCGCGCCCGTTCCCGGCCACACCTGTGGACGTTCCCACGCGGCCGGTTTGTCGAGCCCCGCGATCGGCGCGCGCTTCGGATCGTCGCTCGCATACCGGCGGATCACCGCGCCCTTCGCGTCGAGGATCTCGATCGATACCCCTCCCGCCGCCTTTCCGAGCACGTAGTCGACGATCGCGCCATCCGGCGGATTCTGCCCGTGCGGCTCCTCGGGCGGGAGCGGCGTATCGGTATTGATCGAGCGCCGAACGCGGTACGCGGGTCGCGGAGCGAGTAGTCCGAGGCCGTTGGCGCGCAACGGTGCGATGTCATCCAGGATCCAGAATCCGCGCCCGTGGGTCGCGATGACGAGGTCGTCGCCGTGGACGATCAGGTCGCGGACCGAGGTGCGAGGGAGATTCTGCTGGAGCGACTGCCACGCGTCGCCGTCGTCGAACGAGACGTAGACGCCGCTCTCGGTGGCCGCGTAGAGCAGACCTGCGACCTTCGGATCCTGCCGGATCGCGTTGACCGGTCCGGACGGAAGCCCGGCGCCGATATCGTGCCAGGTCGCGCCGCCGTCGTGCGTGCGATACGCATGCGCCGCTTGGTCGTCGAGACGGAAGCGGTTGACGGCGACGTAGGCCGTGCGATCGTCGAAACGCGACGCGTCGATCTGCGCGATCTTGCTCCACGGCGTCAGCCCGGCCGGCGTGACGTTCTTCCAATGGGCGCCGCCGTTGCGGGTGATCCAGACCCAGCCGTCGTCGGTGCCGGCCCAGATCGTGCCCTCGTGCACGTATGACGGCGCGAGCGCGTAGACGACGCCGCGGTGCGTGCCGTGCTGCGGATCGGTCGCCTCGAACGGCGCGATGATGGCCGGTACGGCCGGATGCGGGCGCGTCAGATCCGGGCTGACCGGCTTCCAGCTCGCGCCGCCGTTCGACGTCGCGAACACGACGTTGGCGCCGAAGTAGAGCGTGCGTTTGGAGATCGGGTCGAACGCGAGCGGTTCGGTGCGCACGACGCGCCGGTCTTTGGAACGGAAGACGATCGGCGAGACCTCTTGCGCCTGGCCGGTGGCCTCATCGAAGCGTTCGACCTTACCGCCGAAGAACACGCCCGGGTGCAGCGGGTCGGGGATGACGTAGCCGTACTCCTCGGCGCCGGCGGTATGCCAGTCGCGTTCGTTGATCTGGCCCCAATCGCCGCGCGAGAGCACGCAGGCGGAACCGCTCTCCTGTTGCCCGCCGCAGACGCGATACGGGAAACGGTCGTCGGCCGAGACGTGGTACATCTGCGCGGTCGGCTGGTTGTACCACGAACTCCACGTGCGTCCGCCGTTGAGCGACAGGGTCGCGCCTTGATCGACGCCGAGCAGGATGTCGTCGGGATGGTTCGGATTGATCCAGATCGCCTGATAGTCGTCGCCGCCGGGCGCGCCTTTGAACGCCGTGACCGTCCGGCCGCCGTCGGTCGAGCGGTACGCCGACGTATCGCTCACGTAGACGGTCTGCGCGTCCTTCGGGTCGACCGCGACGGTCGCGAGGTCGTCGCCGCGCTCGGCGATGCCCGCGTAGTCGCTGCCCTTGGTGAAATGCGCGCCGGCGTCGTCGCTGCGATAGAGCGCGCCGCCGTCGCCGCCGTCGGCGTACGAATCGGCGTAGAGGTAGACGACGTTGGAATCGCTCGGGGCGACCGCGACGCTCGCGCGCCCGAACTTGGCCGGGAGCCCGCCCGCGAGCTTGTTCCAGGTCGCGCCGCCGTCGATCGACTTATACAGCCCGCTCTGCGGGATCTCGAACGAACTGCCGATCTCCCAGGGCGCTTGGCGTGCCGACCACAGGGTCGCATAGACCGTATCCGGGTGGTTCGGGTCGATCGCGACCGAGAACGCGCCGGTGTTCTCGTCCTTGTAGAGCACGCGCTCGAAGGTGGCGCCGCCGTCGGTCGAGCGATAGATGCCGCGCTGCGCGTTGGGGCCGTACGGGTGGCCGAGGACCGCGACGAAGAGCCGGCCGGCGTCGTGCGGATCGACCGCGATCGCGGGGATCTGCTGCCCGTCGCGCAGGCCCAGATGCGTCCAGCTCGCGCCGGCATCGGTCGACTTGTACATCCCGTCGCCGATCGCGAGGTCGGGGCGCTGCCGCCCTTCGCCGCTGCCGGCATAGACGACGTTCTCGTTCGAGGGTGCGACCGCGAGCGCGCCGATCGAGCCGGTGTCCTGACCGTCGAAGATCGGATTCCAAGTGCGGCCGGCGTCGTCCGTCTTCCAGACGCCGCCGTTGACCATGCCCATGTAGTAGATCTTCTCGTTTCCGGGCACGCCCGCGACGGCGGTGGTGCGCCCGCCGCGGAGCGGGCCGATCTCGCGCCAGCGCAGCGCCCCGTAGGACGACGGCGCGACGGTTCGCGCGATCGCCGCACCCGGCACGGTAGAAGCGACGATGCCTGCGACGAGCGCGGCTGTCAGAAGACGGACGAACAAGGACGGACCCTCCCGAGCGGTCCTTGGCGAGGGTGGAAGCAGGGCCCTGGCTGGCGAGGGCCAAGCGTTCGTCATGAACCTACGTCACGTCGTCCCCTGCGCGCTCTTCCTAGGAGCGCTGGTATCGTCCACCGCGACCGCGCGCGCCGATGCGACCGCCGATCTGCGCGCCTTCGTCAGCAAGACCGCTCCGTTGACCTTCGCCGGCTATGTCGGCCTGCATGGCGCGCCGGTCGCGCACCGCGAAGGCGAGTGGACATCCCCGGCCGTCTACGGACCGTCGCTCTCGCGCTGCCTGGTGGTGGATCTTCCCTCGATGGCCAGCCTGTTCGGCGGACCGTCCGACGGTCCGCCCTACAGCTCGGCGCTTCAGTGCGACGGCAAGCGGAACGCGATGACGCAGAAGCAGCTGATCGCGTGGGCGATCGCGACCATCGGACCGCTCGCGACGGGCCGGACGATGAAGCAGAACCCGCCGACCAAGCGCAGCGATCGGTGGAGCGTCGCCTGGAAGAACGGACGCGGTCAGACGATCGAATTCATCGCCTACGGCAAGGGCGACGTCAAGACGTACCCGCGCGCCGGCTACGTCGTCGATATCGAGCAGCTCAGTCCGGACGCGATGGCGACCCCGACGCCCGCGCCCTAGCGGCGGGCGGCCCGGGTCGCGGCGGCCTTGCGCCGCTTGGGCCGGAACGGCGCGCCGGTCTTGTACTCGCCCTCGTGCGAGAGCTCTTCGTCGACGTCGTCGCAGCCGATCGGCGTGAACTCGCCGCAGTCGTGGGGGCGGCCTTCGTAGACGCCGCAGTAGTAGTGGCCGGAGCCGCTGCCCTTGAGGAACACGCACTTGTCGGCCAGGTCGTCGGTGACCTTACGCAGCCAGCCGACGTGGTAGCCGTCCGCCGACGGGCGTTCGACGACGTACTCCTTGACCACGTCGCGATACGACATCTTCAGATGGTCGGCGAGGCGCTGCACGTCGGCCTTGCTGACGAACGGCTCGTAGCCGCTGCAGCACTCGGCGCAGCCGGGCGGACAGGTGATGTTCTCCGGCATCACCTTGAAGTTCTTGCGCGCGAGGTCGATGACTTTCGCGATCGCCTTCACGAACTCGGGATCGTCGTTGTACTTATAGACCCACTCGCGCTTGGTGATCTCGTTGGCGTTGTAATACCGGTCGGTCTTCTCGTCGAACTCGATGGTGATGTGCTCTTCGTCGATCTCGATCTTGTTGACGTGTTCGATCGGGCGGACGTCGAGGAGTTCGGGGTGGGTCGGTTGGCCGGTACGCCGCGTGAAACTGCGCAGGGCGATGAGGTCGATGGTCTCCATAGCCGCCCATTCTTCTCGGGTATGCGGGTGCCGCCTGTACGCCCGGGGTAAATAGCGCGCATGCAGACGGCAATCGGCGTAGATCTCGGCGGCTCGCACGTGACGGCAGGCGTCGTCACCGACGACGGCTCCATCAAGGTCCAGCACGAGCTCGACCTGACCGACCTCGCATTCGACAAGGTCGTCGACGCCGTCGTCACGGTCGTCGGGCAAGCGCTCGCGGACGCCGGCAAGGACGTGGCGGGCATCGGGCTCGGCTCGCCGGGCAACGTCGAACCGCAGACCGGCGCCGTCCTGTATTCGCCCAACTTCGGCTGGAAGGACGCGCCGCTCGGCGCGACCCTCAAGAAGCGGCTCGGGCGCGACGTCTTCGTCGGGAACGACGCGCGCTGTGCGACCTTGGGAGAGTACACCTTCGGCATCGGCAAGGGCACGCAAGACTTCGCGCTCCTGACCCTGGGCACCGGGATCGGCGGCGGCTTCATCGCAGGCGGGCGCTTGGTGATCGGGCACAAGTTCGGAGCGGGCGAAGTCGGTCACCATCAGATCCGGCCCGAGAGCGGCTTCGTCTGCGGCTGCGGCAAGATCGGCTGTTTCGAAGCGCAGGCCTCGGGCACGGGCTTGATCCGCCACGCGTTCGCGCTGGCACCGTCGTTCCCGCGCAGCGTGCTGCTGGACGCGTCGCGCGGCAAGCTCTCTTCCAAGAAGATCCGCAAGGCCGCGCAAGCCGGCGACGGTCACGCGCTCGCCGCCTGGAAGAACTACTCCATCGACCTCGCGACCGGGCTCTCCAACATCATCTCGTTCGTCAATCCGGAGATGATCGCGCTCGGCGGCGGCGTCGCGTCGGCCGGGCAGTTCATGCTCGACGCCGTCAAGGACCGGGTCGACGCGCTCACCACCATGGTCCCGAAAGGCACGACCACGATCGGCATCGCGAAGCTCGGCAACGACGCCGGCCAAGTCGGGGCCGCGACCATGGTCTTCCGCGGCGGCCTGAAGACCAGCGCACCGTGACCCGCAAGCTCGCGCTGATCACCGGTGCCTCGGGTGGGATCGGCCTGGAGATCGCGCGCCTGTTCGCGCGCGACGGCTACGACCTGGCGCTGGTGGCGCGCTCGGCCGACAAGCTCGAGGCCGTCGCGGCCGAGCTGCGCGCCAACCCCAACATCGTCGTCACGGTCTTCGCCCAGGACTTGAGCGTCGCCGGCGCGGCGCGCGCCGTCTTCGGCCGGATCCCGGCCTGCGACGTGCTGGTCAACAACGCCGGCTTCGCCAGCAACGGCGCGTTCGCCGCGATCGACGAGGCCCGCATGCTCGACGAGATCGCGCTCGATGTGACCGCGCTGACCCAATTGACGCGCCTGTACCTGCCCGGCATGATCGAGCGCAAGTACGGCCGCATCCTCAACGTCGCCTCGACGGCCGCGTTCTTGCCCGGTCCCAACATGGCCGTCTACTATGCGAGCAAGGCGTACGTGCTGTCGTTCTCCGAGGCGCTGGCCGAGGAGACCCGGGGCACCGGCGTCACCGTGACGTGTCTGTGTCCGGGCGCGACCGCGACCGGCTTCGCCGGCCGCGCCGGGATGCAGGGGACGCCCCTGATGCGCGGCCCGAAAGCGGATGCGGTCGACGTGGCCCGGGCCGGCTACAACGGCATGCTCGCCGGCAAGCCGGTCGTCGTTCCGGGTATCACCAACAAGCTGGTCGGCTGGACCGCCCATCTGACGCCGCGCCGCCTGCTGCTGTGGGTCTCGCGCAAGACCATCGAAAAGGGGAACGAGTGAATTTCTTGATCGGCCTGCTCATCATCGGCGTCGTGACGGTGGCCGCCGTCGAGTTCGGCGTGTGGCTGATGAAGGGCATGCTCGGCGGCGACGGCGAGCATCACGCGGCGCGTACGCCGCTCGCGCGAACGGTCGGCTACGTCATCGGTGCGATCGCGTTCGTCGCGTTCCTGATGCTCGCGACCGGCGGCGCCGGCTCGTGGCCGATCGTCGCGCTGGTCATCGCGATCCCGTTAGCGCTGCTCCTGATCTACCGGAAGCCGGCCCGTCTCGGCGAGTGAGGCGATCAGGGCGGCGATCCGGCGCGACGAGCGCACCGGCGCGATCGCCGCTTGATGCTCGCGGATCGTCGCCAGACGATCCGGATCGGCCAGCAGGCCGCGCACGGCGGCGACCACGTCGCCCGGACCTTTGAGCGCGATCGCGCCCAGATCGTTGGCGCGCACGAACGCGACGTTGCCGAGTTCTTGTCCCGGCACGTAGTCGTAGATCACGATCGGCAGCCGGGCGGCGCCGGCTTCGGCGATGGCGCCCGGTCCGGCCTTGGTGACCAGCAGGTCGGCGGCGCGGAACAGCTCGGGGACGCGATCGGTGAAGCCCATCGCGGTCAGCGGCGTCGGCAGCGTCGCCGCGGTCTCGGCAAGGCGCGCGCGCATCGCCTCGTTGCGGCCGCAGACGACGACCAAACGGATCGGCAGCGCCGCCTTCGCGAGCGCGACGGCGGTATCGAAGAGCTTGCCGCCGCCTTCGCCGCCGGCCATCAACAGCACGATGGTCGCGTCGGCGGGCAATCCGAGCCGCTCGCGCATCTCGGCCTTCGTGCCTTCGACGTCCTCGAACTTCGGATGGATCGGATGCCCGATCAGACGCAGGCGTTCCGGGAGCACGTCGCGCGCCAGCGCGCGATCGTGGACTTCGCGCGCCGGCACGACGATGGCGTCGGCGTCGCCGGTCAGCCAGGATTCGTGGACCTCCCCGAGATCGGTGACGACCGTCACGAACGGGACGTCCCGCATGCCGGCGTCGTCGCGCGCGCGCAGCGCCGGGGCGTTGAGCAGCGGATGGACCGAGACGATCACGTCGGGGCGGTAGGACCGATACAGCGCGGCCAGGCTCTTGCGGTAGAGCGGATCGCTCAAGCGCACCAGGATCGTATAACGCCGGCGTCCGTTGGTCGCGTGATAGAGCGCGCCGTAGATCGCGGGCGCGTATTTGAGCGCGGTCGCATAGGCGTTGCCGAGCTGGTCGAGCGGATAGGTGAACCCGGTCGCCACGTCGTCGATGCGATACTCGTAGACGAACGGCCCGCGGAGCTCGTCGAGGGCGGCGGCGATCGCGTTGGCGGCGCTGCGATGGCCGCCGCCGGTATCGGAGATCAGGAAGAGGACGCGCTTGGCGGGTCGAGCCTCAGCGGTCAACGGCCAGCCTATTGCGGCGCACGGCCGCGTTGCGCACGCGCCGGCTCCACGGCGAGAGCCACGCCATCAGGGCGCGCGCGGGAGCGTCGTAGAAGCGGAAGATGTCGCCGAACTCGACGTCGGGGTCGCGATGGTGTCCGTCGTGGTCTTCGGGCATGACGATCTGCAGCGGGCGCAGGATCGCGACCAGCCAGGCCGGCGTCTTCCAGCCGAGGTCGGTGGTGTGGCGCCACCATACGTGGAGCTGTCCGAGCGCGAGACCCAGCAGCGCACCGGGCCACGACCACTGCCAGACCAGCGCCGCGATCGCCAGATACGGTGCCGCTCCCAGGATGCCGTCGAGCAGGATGGCCGGGTCGCGCGAGAGGACGGCGTGGTCCCAATACGAGCGGCGCCGGTCGTGATGCGTGCGCAGGTGGAGGGTGAACCAAAGATGTTGCGGCACGTGGTAGAAGAAGGTCGACGCAAGATCTCCGACCGCGAGGACCACGAGCGCTGCCGCTGCGACGAGCATTTCCGATCCGATCCTTCTGTAGCGCCGCGAGTACGCTGCTGTTGTTGTGCGCCTGCGCGAGGCCTACCTCTGCCCCATACCCCCGAATCGCATCGCAGGTTCCGCGCGTCGACCACCTCCTTAACACCGCGTTAAGCTGGCCGCGCATCGAGGCCCACGGCGACGGCATCTACGGCGCGCGCCCGCTCTACGACGGGGGGAGGCTGCGCTCGCCGATGCTCGCGATCGCGCGCGCGATCCTGCACACGAATCTGCGCCTCGAACCGGTCGCCGCGCTCGGTTTCGCCGGCGATACGGTGCGAGCCGCCCGGCGTCACGATCTGCCGCCCGAGTTCCTGGCGGCCGTGCTCCTCCAGGAATCGGCCTACGACCCGCGCGCGCTCTCGAGCGCCGGCGCGATCGGCATCGGCCAGTTCACGCCCGGGACGGCCGCCGACAACGGCGTCGATCCGTTCGATCCGGACGACTCGATCGCCGGCGCGGGTGCGCTGATCGGCGGATATGTGGCCGCATATCGCGGGCGCTACGCCGACCCGTATGCGGCGGCGCTCGCCGCCTACAACGCCGGGCCGGGCGCGGTCGCCGAGTACCGCGGCGTGCCGCCCTATGCCGAGACCCGCGCGTACGTCGCCGACATCGCCGACAGGCAGGCGCGCCTCTACTCCTACGAAAAGTAGGACGCCATGAAACGCATGGTAGCGGCCGCTTGCGGCCTGGTCTTTGCGGCGGCGCTGGCCGGTTGCGGCAGCACCACCGACAACCTGGATTTCAAAGTCCCGCCCGGCTATACGTCCAAGATGAGCATGGCGTTCTTGAGCGTGTGGACCAAAGGCACCGACGCCGACAAGACGTCCGACGTGCTCATGTTGATGAAGCTCCCCGTCAAGATGGATGAGGCGAAGTTCGAGTCGAACACCTTCACCAGCTCGGGCGGTATGAAGGACGCCAAGGTCGAGTCGACCCAGAAGATCACCATCTGCGGCAATCAGTCCGCGATGCTGGTCAAGGCGACCGGCACGAGCGAACAGGCCAAGGGCAAAGAGATGGACGTCGACATGCTGGTGACGCCGCTCAACGGCAACACGTATATGGCGATGTATCTCTATCCGCACGGCGGCGCCGCCGATCCGGCCGGACTGGCCGCGATCAAGTCCGTCTGCGCGAAGAGCGCCACATAGCGCTGCTCCGCCGCCTCTTCGCGAGGCAGCCGCTCGAGTGGACCGCATCGGAATCCGAGGGCCCGGCCTTGCGCCGGGTCCTCGGCTGGCCGGCCCTGGTCTGCATCGGTCTGGGCACCATGCTCGGCGGGATCTTCCCGACGGTCGGTCCGGGAGCGCTGCATGCGGGACCGGGCGTGGTCGTCTCGTTCCTGCTCTCCGGCCTGGTCTGCGTCGCGGTCGCGCTGTGCTACGCGGAGTTCGCGTCGATGGTGCCGGTCGCGGGCAGCGCCTACACCTACGCGTACGCGACGCTCGGCGAGATCGTCGCGTGGGTGATCGGGTGGGACCTGATACTGTAGTACGGCGTGAGCGTCGCGCCGACGGCGTCGACCTGTTCCGCCTACGCGCAGGGGCTGCTCGCGCAGTTCGGCGTTCCGCATCTCCCGCAATGGCTCGCGATCGCGCACGTCGACGTGCTGCACGGCCGGTTCCAAATCGACCTGTTCGCGTTCCTGATCACGCTTTTGGTGACGGCCGTGGTGGCGATCGGCATCCGCGAATCGTCCAACGTCAATGCGGCCTTCGTGATCGTGCAGGTGGTCGCGATGGTCGTCTACATCGTCGCCATGATCCCGTTCGTCCACCTCGGCAATCTCCAGCCGCTCGCGCCGCACGGCTGGAACGGGATCGTCGGCAGCGCCGCGCTCGTGTTCTTCGCCTATATCGGCTTCGATACGGTGACGGTCGCATCCGAGGAGGCGACTCGTCCGGCGCGCGACGTGCCGATCGGCATCATCGTCTCGCTCGTGATAGGAGCGCTGCTGTTCTGCGGCATCGCCTTCGTGACGGTCGGCGGGCTGCCGTACCTCAAGATCACGGGCGACGGCGGCGCGGCGATGATCGACGCCATCAACGGCACCAGCCGCAACCCGGTCCTGGTCACGATCGTCGGCGTCGGCGGCATCGCGGGCAACCTGACCGTCATGCTGACCTCGCTCTTGGGCCAGATCCGCATCTTCTACGTGATGTCGCGCGATCGCATGCTGCCGCCGGGAGTCGCCAGGGTCAGCCCCCGATTCCGCACGCCGGCGCTCACGACGTGCGTGACCGGCGGCATCGTGGCGGTGATCGCGGCCGGATTCCCGCTCGACGTGCTGCTGAAGTTCGTGAACATCGGCACCTTGTCGGCGTTCGCGATCGTGTGCGCGGGCGTGGCCGTGCTGCGCGTCGTGCGGCCGGACGCGGAGCGTCCGTTCAAGGCGCCTCTGGTCTGGGTCTTCACGATCTTCGGCGCGGTCGGATGCCTCTACATGATGTCGGGACTCGACGTCGTGACCTGGCTGCGCTTCGCGATCTGGTTCCTGGCCGGCATCGCGATCTACGCGGCCTACGGGTTCTGGAACTCGCGCCTGCGCGCGGCCGGCGGCGATCGCGCCTAGATCGCGTTCTCCGGGGCGACCGTGTTGAAGACGCGCTTGAAGAACGCGAGCGTCAGGTGCCAGGCGTCGGCGGTGGCCTGCGCGACGGCTTCGTCGGACTGGTCGCTCTTCTCCGCGACCGCCTTCTGCGTGCCGTGGCGGAAGAACGCGTGCCCGACCTTGGGATAGACCTGGATCGCGAAGTCCTTGCCCGCGCCCTCGAGCGCCGCGCGCGTCCGTTCGACGGCCTCGGGCGGGATGCCCGAATCCTCGCCGCCGTAGACGAGCAGCAGCGGCGCCTCGATCTTGGCGACGTCGGCCAGGCCCTCGGGCTCGCCGCTCATGAACGGTCGCGTGATCTGGCCGCCATAGAAGCAGACCGCGCCGCGCAGTCCCGGCAGATCGGCGGTGACGAACGCGACCGCGCCGCCGATGCAGAAGCCCCAGGTCGCGACGTAGCCGGTCCGGACGAAGTCTTGCTCGTCGAGCCACGCCATCGCCGCCGCCACGTCCTCGTGGAGCGACGCGCGGGTGACGGTCTTGGCGGCGGCGACGCCGGCCTCCACGCCGGCGTCTCCGTAGCCGGGCGCGAAGTCCGGATCGACGCGGTGGTAGAAGTTGATCGCCAGGGCGACGCCGCCGGCCCCGGCCACGTGATCGGCGATCGCGCGCATCTCGGCGGTGACGCCGAAGATCTCGGGGATGATGATGACCGCCGGGTGCGGGCCGGAGCCTTCCTCGGGCCGGGCCAGATAGGCCGGCATCGAGCTTCCCCCGACCGGAATTGCGACATCTTGGTGTATCATGACGGCTCTCTCCCTTAGCGTTCAAGCAATTTCTCCCCACCCACGCATCTTCCTAACCCGTTCCGGGGTTGGAAGGCGAAATACCGGGAATGAGGGCCACCATGCAGTCGACGCTGACGACGATCTCGGACCGGCTCGAGATCGTGACCGTGCCGCACACGGCGCGAACCGCGACCTTCGGCGAGGACGTCGCCGCCGGGCTCGGCGCGCCGGAGAAGCATCTCTCCTCGAAGTACTTCTACGACGACCTCGGCTCGGCGCTCTTCGAAGCCATCACGCACCTCCCCGAATACTATCTGACCCGCGCCGAGACCGAGATCTTGCACGAGTCCGGTTGGGAGATCGTGCGCGCGCTCGAAGAGCCGGTCGAGTTCCTGGAACTCGGCAGCGGCAGCGCGGTCAAGACCCGCATCCTGATCGACGAGGCCCTGCGCGCGCAAGGCACACTGCGCTATAGTCCGATCGATATCTCCGCCGACGCGCTCGAGAGCAGCGCCCGGTCCCTGGTGGACGCGTATCCGCAGCTCTCGATCCGCGGCTATGCGGCCGACTATTTCGACGTGCTCGGTTCGCCCGAGCTCACCCACGAACGGCGCGTGCTCGCGATGTTCATGGGCTCGAACATCGGCAACTACGACCCGGTCTCGGCGGACGCGTTGCTCAAGAAGATGGCTGCGAGCCTGCGCCCCGGCGACGGCCTGCTGATCGGCGCGGATCTCAAGAAGGATCCGGGCGTCCTCGAAGCCGCCTACGACGATCCTACCGGCGTGACCGCGGCATTCGACAAGAACGTGCTGGCGCGCATCAATCGCGAGCTGGGCGGCACGTTCGACGTGCGCGCGTTCGACCACGTCGCGATCTACGACGAAGCGCGCGGGGTGGTGGAGTCGTATCTCGAGTCGACCCGCGCCCAGCGCGTGCGCGTCGAAGCGCTCGGCCTCACGGTCGCGTTCGCGGCGGGCGAACGGATCCACACCGAGTCGTCCTACAAGTTCGACCGGGACTCGATGGCGCAGATGGTCGAAGCCGCCGGCTTCGCGCTCGCCATGACCTGGACCGACGCCGCCGAGCGGTTCGGCGTCCACCTCTGCATCAAGGCCTAGGCTTGCTCGCGGCGAAGCGCCGCACCATGAAGATCGCGCGCATCGCCCTCGCTCTGGCCTTCCTCGCGTCTGCCGTTCTCGCGGCACGGCCGGCCTCGGCCCGGCCCGTCCAGGCCGAGGACCTGTTCAAGTTCACGCTGCTGGCCGGGGCCCAGATCTCGCCCGACGGCAAGTGGGTGGTGGTCGGCGCGCAGCACCTGGACCCGCGCAAGAACGCGTACCGGTCGAGCCTGCTGCTGGTGAACGTCGCCACCGGCGCGTCGCGCGACGCCACCAACGGCACGCACGACGGCGGCGCGTCGTGGATGCCGGACTCGAGCGGGTTCGCATTCGTCCGCGCGGGCAAGGACCACAAGCCGCAGATCTTCCTGTATCGCCTCAAGAGCGGTGCGATCGCGCAGCTTACGCACGCCAAGGACGGTGCGGGCGGCCCGGTCTTCTCGCACGACGGCAAGCGGCTCGCCTATACGGTCGTCGCGACCGACCCGGCGCACGCGACCTTCGTGGATTTCGGCAATGCCGGGTATGCGCCCAAGGCCGCGCAGAAGAAGACCGACATCCGTCAGATCACCACCATGCATTTCGACGCCAACGGCGCCGGCTACGTCTACGACCAGCATCCGCATCTGTGGATCGCGAACGCCGACGGGTCGGGCGCGCGTCAGCTGACGTTCGGCGCGTGGGGCGAGAACTTCGGCGGATGGTCGCCCGACGATCGCACGATCGCGTTCGACTCGCTGCGCTACGAAAGTCCGAGCCTCGGGCCCAACGACATCTACACGATATCGAGCCGCGGCGGCACCATCCACAAGCTGGCGGCGCCGGCGATCGCGAACGGCGGCGAGACCTACGGCCGTCGCGGCGACCGCCTGTGGTTCTTCTCGGGCGGCGTGATGGATCCGGCGGAGTATCCGGCGCTCCTGAGCGCCAACCCGGACGGCAGCGACGCACGTACGCTGGTCGCCAAGAACACCACCCTGTTCGGCGACAGCATCCTGGCGGATATGAAAGAGGGCGGCGGCCAATGCGGACCGCTCTTCGGACCGGGCGACGCGTGGTTCGTGATCAACGCCGACGGCTCGCGCTACGCCAACCTTCGCAAGGTCGACGCGACCAGCGGTGCGATGACCGACCTGACGCCGGCGCGGGGCGAAGCCTGGTCGTGCTCGATGTCGACCGACGGTGCGACGATCGCCTATCTCTACAGCGACGCGACCCACCCGGCCGACGTCTACGTCACCTCGACGGCGGGCGGCGCGCCGCGCCGCCTCACCGACGTCAACCGGGCGCTGCTGGCGCGCTTGACGCTCTCGGTCCCGCAGCCGTTCTCGGTCGTCGATCCGGCAGGCGTCTCGATCCCGGCCTGGTTCATGCCCGCGGTCGGCGGAGCGAAGGGCGCCAAACATCCGACCGTGCTCGACATCCACGGCGGCCCGGCGACCCACTTCGGCGATTCGTTCTTCCAAGAGTTCCAGTACATGGCCGGGCTCGGATACAACGTCGTCTATTCCAACCCGCGCGGCAGCACCGGCTCGGGCTACGCCTTCCAAGAGGCGCTGGTCAAGAACTTCGGCGACGTGATGTTCGACGACGTGCAAGCCGTGATGGACGAGGCCGTCAAGCGTCCCGACGTCGACGCCTCGCGGCTGGGCGTCTCGGGCGGCTCCTACGGCGGCTTCGCCTCGCTCTGGGTGATCGCGCATACCGACCGTTACAAGGTCGCGATCGCCGAGCGCGTCGTCAGCAACCTCGCGACCGAGCAGCTCGCCGCCGATCTCGCCTCCGACAACGCGCTGGGCGGCAAGTACGCGTGGGGCCTGCCGTGGGAGGCGGGCAATCTCTACGCCGCCCAATCGCCGGTCACGTACGTCGCGAACGTGCACACGCCGCTGTTGATCCTGCACAGCAGCGACGACATCCGCACGCCGATCGACCAGACGCTCCAAGAGTTCAACGCGCTCAAGATGCTCGGCCGCACGGTCAAGTACGTGATGGTCCCGAACGAGACCCACGACCTCTCCCGCACCGGCAGCCCGATCCACCGGGTCGAACGCCTCCACATCCTCGCAGACTGGCTCGACCGGTATCTGAAGCCGTAGCGGCGCAGCCGCGTAGTCGAGGGACCGCCGCTGTTTACGCGTTCGCCCGGTATCTCGTGGCGCGTTTTTCGGCGAGGCGGAAGAGGGCGTCGATGAGGACGGCCAGGGCCATGGCGCAGATGCTGCCGGCGAGCGTGCGTTGGGGTTGGTGGAAGGCGAGGCCTTCGAAGATCAGGACCCCCAGACCGCCCGCGCCGACGTATGCGGCCAGCGTCGCGAGCGCGATCATCGAGACGGCGGCGATGCGCAGGCCGCCGAGCATGGCGGGCAGCGCGAGCGGAAGTTCGACGCGCCAGAGCGATTGTCGCGAGGAGAGACCGAGCCCGCGCGCCGCATCGACGGTCGCGGCCGGTACGCCGCGCAGACCTTCGGCGACGTTGCGCACCAGCACGAACTGTCCGTAGGCGACCAGCGCGATCAGGACGGTGGCGAAGCCGAGGCCGATCCAGCTCACCAGCACGGCCAGCAGCGCGTGGCTGGGGATGGTGTAGATCGCGCTCAGGACGGCGAGCAGCGGCGTCCCGATGCGCCGGTCGCGTGCGGCCAGCACGCCGAGCGGCAGCGCGATCGCCGCGGCGAGGACGAGCGCGACCGCGACCAGGCCGACGTGCGCGCCCGCCAGCTGCGCGATGCGGTCGAGATGCCCGAACAGGTAGCTCATGCCGGCGGCGCGCGACGGGCGCGGTGCAGGCGGAACGCGCGCAGCTCCTCGTCGCCGAACAGATCGCGCACGTAGTCGTCCTGTGGATCGGCGAGGACCGCGACCGGCGTGTCCTCGCGCACGATCCGGCCGGCCCGCATCACGACCAGGCGATCGGCCAGCCGGAGCGCCTCGTCGACGTCGTGAGTGACGAACAGGACGGTGGTGGCGAGGGAACGCGCGATCCGCAGGATCTCGTCCTGCAGCGACGCGCGCGCGATCGCGTCGACGGCGCCGAACGGCTCGTCCATCAGCAGCGCGCGCGGACGCGCAGCGATCGCGCGCGCGACGCCGACGCGCTGGGCTTCGCCTCCCGAGAGGTCGCGCGGATACCGGTCGCGATAGCGCTCCGGGTCGAGGTCGACCATCGCGAGCAGCTCGTCGATGCGGGCGGCGATCCGTTCGCGCGGCCAGTCCAGCAGCTCCGGCACGACCGCGATGTTGCGCGCGACCGTCATGTGCGGGAACAGTCCGACCGCTTGGATCGCGTAGCCGATCGACCGGCGCAGCGCGGTCGGGTCGAGGGCGGCGATATCGACGCCGTCGAGCGTCACCCGGCCGGCGGCCGGCACGACCAGCCGGTTCGCGGTGCGCAGCAAGGTCGACTTGCCGCAGCCCGACGGGCCGATCAGGACCGTGAACGAGCCGGCCGGAACCGCCAGCGAGACGTCCGAGACGGCATCGCGATCGGCGCCGGGATAGCGCGCGCTGACGCGTTCGAACGCGATCGCGGAACCTGCGGGCGCGTTCAGAGCGCGTGCGCTTTCAGGAACGCGCGAGCGACGTCGGCCGGATCGGCCTTGTCGTGTTCGACCGCATAGTTCATCTTGCGCGCCTCGACGTCGGTGATGAGCGGCGAGACGGCGTCCAGGACGGTCGCGATCTGCGGGTGCTTCGCGGCGACGTCGGCGCGTACGACCGGAGCGACGTTGTAGGCCGGCCAGAAGTGCCGGTCGTCGGCGATGATCACCAGGCGATCCGCCGCGATCGCGCCGTCGGTCGTGAACGCGGTCGCGACGTCGGCGCTGCCTTGCAGCAGCGCGTCGTACTTCAGCCCGATGTCGTACGACTTCACGTCGGCGAATTTGAAGCCGCCGTAGAACTTCTGCAGGCCGGGCAGACCGTCCGCGCGGCTGACGAACTCCGGAATGGTCGCCAGCCGCAGCCGCGCGGCGAGCGGTGCGAGCTCTGAGAGCGTCGCGAAGCCGTACTTCTCGGCGATCGCGTGGGTGGTCGCCAGCGCCTGCGAATCGTTCATCGGCGACGGCGCGAGCACGATCAGCCCCCGCTTCGAGAGCGCCGAACGCACCGTATCGAAGATCGCCTTCGGGTCGCGCAGCGGCGCGCGGTGCAGCACCTCGATCAGCATCGTGCCGGTGTACTCGGGATAGAGGTCGATGTCGCCGTGCTCGAGCGCGGCCATCGCGATCTGGGTCGAACCGAGGTCGAACTTGCTGCGGTCGACCGTGAGCCCCTTCGCCTCGAGCGCCTGCGCGTAGATCTCGGCGATCACGAACTCCTCGGTGAAGTTCTTGGAGCCGATCCGGATCGCGCCGGCGCCTCCGCCGGAGCAGGACGGCAGGAGCGCGGCCGCGCCGATCAGGCCGAGCGCGTGCGCGCGGGTAAGCGTCATGTCGTAGCTCCGATGCGTCTTGCGATAAGGCCGCCGAGCAATTCGACGGCCAGGGCGAGGAGCGCCACCGCGACGGCGCCTTGATAGAGCACGCGGTCGTCGCCGGTCTGGAGCCCGCGAACGATCTCGACGCCGAGGCCGCCGGCCCCGACGAAGGTGGCCAGGGTCGCGCTTGCGACCACCTCGATCGCGGCGGTCCGCAGGCCGGTCACCACCGAGGGCAGGGCGAGCGGCCAGGCGACGCGCCCGAAGGCCTGGCGCCGGGTCATCCCCATGCCGCGGGCGGCATCGAGCGCGGCCGGATCGACGCCGCGCAGACCGAGGTCGGTGTTGATGACGATGGGCGGGATCGCGAGCAGCGTCAGGGCGACGGTGGCCGGCCAGAAGCCGACCCCCAGGAAGGGCAGGATGAAGGTCAGGACGGCCAGGCTCGGGAGCGTGCGGCCGACCGCCGCGACGCCGACGATGGCGCCGCGAGCCGCTCCGGCGTAGGCCGCCGCGACCCCCAGCGGGATCGCGATCAGCGCGCCGGCGAGGAGGGCGGCACCCGCCAGCTCGAGGTGGGCGCGGACGTCTTGGAGCAACCCGGTGTCCACGGACATGGACTTTTGCCCTCGCGAGGCGAATCCCATGCGTCTATGCTCTCGCATCCGGCCGCGGCCGAGCAGACGCGCGTGGTGCCGTCCCTCGAAGATCCGTCGCTCTACTTCAGTCGCGAACTCTCCTGGCTCGCCTTCAACGACCGGGTCCTCGAAGAGGCCCTCGACGCGCGCACGCCTCTGATGGAGCGCTTGAAGTTCGTCGCGATCTACGGGAGCAATCTCGACGAATTCTTCATGATCCGGGTCGCGGCGATCAAACAGCAGATCGCGGCCCAGGTCTTGCGGCGCAGCGACGACGGGCGCACGCCGGCCGAACATCTCGGCACGATCTCCGAGCACCTCCGCGGCTCGCTCGCGCGCCAGATGCGGCTGCTCGCCGACGATCTGCTGCCGGGGCTCGAAGCCGAGGGCATCGTGATCAAGCGCGTCGGCGAGCTGGACGACGAGACCCAAGGTGCCCTGGAGCGCACCTTCGACGATCGCGTCTTCCCGGTGCTCACGCCGCTGGCGGTCGATAAGGGCCATCCGTTCCCGTACATCTCGAACCTCTCGCTCTCGCTCGCGGTCGAACTCGAAGAGGTGACGCGCGAGGGCGTGCAGCTGCATTTCGCGCGCGTGAAGATCCCGCCGACCCTGCCGCGCTTCGTCCCGGTCGAGTCGGCGCCGGCCGGCGCGCGCTGGTTCGTGCTGCTCGAGGATCTGATCGCGCACCATCTCGACGCGCTCTTCCCCGGCATGGAGGTCCGCGAGACGTACTTGTTCCGGGTCACGCGCGACGCCGACCTCGATCTGCAGGAAGACGAAGCCGACGATCTGCTCGAGGCGATCGAGTCGGAGCTGCAGCGCCGTCGCTTCGGCGAACCGGTCCGCATCGAGGTCGAGCGGGGCATCCCGGAATACATGCGGGACCTGCTGCTCGAAGCGCTCGACCTCTCCGAGACGGACTGCTACGAGGTCGACGGCTTCATGGCGCTGCGCGACCTGTGGAGCCTGATCGGCCAGCCCGACTACGAGAAACTGCACGACGCGCCGTTCGCGCCCGCCATCCCGAAGCGCCTGATCGGCGTGACCGATATGTTCGCGGCGATCCGCGACGGCGATATCGTGCTGCACCATCCGTACGAATCGTTCGATCCGGTCGTGCAGTTCGTCCAGCAGGCCTCCGAAGACGACCGCGTGCTGGCGATCAAGATGACGCTCTATCGCACCTCGGGCAAGAACTCGCCGATCGTGCGCGCGCTGCTGCAAGCGGCCGAGAACGAGAAACAGGTCGCGGTCATCATCGAGCTCAAGGCGCGCTTCGACGAAGAGAACAACATCGAATGGGCCCGCCGCCTGGAGCGCGCGGGCGTGCACGTGGTCTACGGCTTCGCGAACCTCAAGACGCACGCCAAGATCACCCAGGTCGTGCGGCAAGACGAGGACGGCATCCGCCGGTACATGCACGTGGGGACCGGCAACTACAACGAGAAGAGCGCGCGCCTCTACACCGACCTGAGCCTGTTCACGTGCCGGCCCGAGCTCGGGGCCGACGCGACCCAGCTGTTCAATGCGCTGACCGGGTTCTCGAAGGTGACCGACTACGAAGAGCTGCTGGTCGCCCCGGTCACGCTGCGCCGCGAGCTGACGGCGCTGATCGACCGCGAGACCGAGAACGCCCGGGCCGGACGCCGCTCCGGCATCCGCGCCAAGTTCAACGCGATCACCGACCCCGAGCTGGTCCGGGCCCTCTACCGGGCCTCACAAGCCGGGGTTCCGATCGACCTGATGGTCCGGGGCATGTGCACCCTGCGCCCGGGCGTCCCCGGCATCAGCGAGACCATCCGGGTGCGCAGCATCGTGGGGCGGTTCTTGGAGCACTCCCGGATGTTCGTCTTCGAGAACGGCGGCGACCGCGAGGTCTTCATCGGCTCGGCCGACCTGATGGCGCGCAATCTCGACCGGCGCGTCGAGCTGATGGTGCCGGTCACGGACCCGCTGGTCGCCGAGGCGCTCCAGAGCCAGATCCTGGCCGTCCTACTGGCCGACAACCTCAAGAGCCGCGAGCTCCAGCCCGACGGCAGTTACCGGCGCCTCGCCCCGGCGGGCACGGATCTGCCGGTCGACGCCCAGAAAATCTTCCTCACCCAGGCCTCGTCCCTCTAGGAGCGCAGGGAGAGGTCCGATAAGCGGGCGAGGGCTTCTCTAGAACTTCACCCAGCCGCTTAATCCGTTCTTAATCTTACTCCGGTACACTACCGACGTACACCGCCCCCCGAAGGACCCGGTGTTTTTTAATTTTAGGAGGACGTATTGAAGACACTTGTACGCATCCTCGCTACTGTTGTAATTGCTACGCTTTCCGTCGGACCCGTGAGTGCGGCGACGGTTCCGAGCAACGCATCGACGATCGTGGCGCAGGCTGTCAGTACCGGAACCGTTTCCGGTAGCTTTACCGATTCGTCGGGATCGCCGGTCGCGGGAGCGGCCGTCAAGATCTCGGGACCCGCGACCTACACGACGACCACCGACGCGAAGGGTGCGTTCAGCATCTCCGACGTCAAACCGGGCATCTACATGGTATTGGCGCAGAAAGCCGGCTACGCGAACGCCGAGATCGACGACCTCGCGGTGGTCGCCGGCACCAACAGCATCGTCAATGCCACGATGGCGCAGGCGACGTTCTCGTCGATCCGCGAGATCGCTCGCGTCTCCGCGCGTCGCGGTACGGTCTTCAATGCGTCGTCGGCATCGTCCGCCGTCGTGTCCGCGCAGGTGTTCCAGGACCAGGCGCAACCGCAGGTCCAGCGCGTCCTGGATCAAACTCCGGGCATCGTCATCGACCATCCGGGAACGAGTGCGAACAACGCCTCGCCCGGCGCGATCACCTTCCCCACGATCCGGGGCGGCCTCGGCTTCGAAACGGCCTCCTTTATCGACGGCCATCCGCTTTCGGTCGGGACCTTCGGTGACTACGTCACCTCGTTCTTGAACACGTACACGCTCGGATCGACCGAAGTGGTCAAGGGTCCCGGCGCGATCCCTCCCGAACTCGCGTACGCCATCGGCGGTACGGTGAACTTCCGCACCAAAGACCCGACTCGGACGCCGACCGGTTCGATCGCCTTCGGCGCGCAGTCGACCGGCGGACTATTCACCAACTACGGGTGGTCGGGAACCACCCCGAACGGAAAGTTCGGCTGGGTCCTCGACTACGGCGTGAACGACTTCGAAGGTCCCCTGACGAATTCGGCCGCGCTCTGGAACCTCCCGAGTTCGTCCATCGTCAACGGCTCGCCGCTCGGCTTCGTGACGAACGCCGCGAAGACCAACTACGCCAACAACCCGTTCGAATACAGCGGCACGTCGGTCGCCTGTTGCTTCCGCGTGAGCCACGTCTTCGTGAACAAGACGGAACTCGTCAAGTTCAAGTTCGGTTTCTCGCCCTCGACGGCCCTGACGGTCAGTTACCTCGGTAGCCAGACCTGGACGGATCAGAACGGAAACCACAACTACGGCTACAACCAGCTGTTCGCGCCTTGCGGCATCGACACGTCCGGTGCGACGCCGACCAACGCGGCCAAACCGTGCGCCGCGTATACCGGCTCGAACTACCTCACCGGCCAGCACCTCTTCACCTGGCAGAATATCTTCCCGCCGCAGGGCGAGTGGGAAGTGAATAACGAGCCGATCTTCCAGGGCGAGCTCCGCTCGACGCTCGGCCACGACACGCTGCTCGCGCGTTACTACACGGCCTCGATCAATCGCCTGCAGTACAGCGCGACCACCTCGCCCGGCCAGACCATCACGATGGCGTCGAATATCTGGGGCTGCCGTTCGAGCTGCAACAACCCGAACAATACCTTTACCGGCGGCATCTACAACGTCGTCATTCCCGGAACGTACTTCCTGAGCACGGAAGAAGATAAGTTGCACGGGTACACGTTCCAGATCGATCACCCGTTCGGCGATTCGGGGAATTTCCTCACGGCGTCGTTCGACTCGTCGGCGTCGTCGACTCGCTCGTACAGTTACAGCGGGACGAGCGGAGTGCGTTCGTGGTCCGTTCCGGACGGCGCTCGGCAACGCTACAACACGCTACTGCTCAAGGGCACGTGGCAGCTCACACCTAAATTGAAGCTCGTTCTGGGGAACTACTTCGAGAATTTCTACCAACGATACAGCGTCGACTACGTCCGTCAGTACGCGGCGAAGAAGGATCCGACGTTCGTCGATAGCAACATAAATCGCGACGACGTCCGTCTTGCGATGGAGTATCGCGCGAACGGGAACATCTCGTATCGCTTCGGCTACGGCTCGACCATAGCTCCCCCGTACGCGGCGCTGCTCAACGCCACGACCAACATCCCGGCACCCCTGCCGGGCCAGACGTTCGTCAAAGGCTCCACGAACAATCCCGATCTCAAGCCGGAGACGGCGATCGGATTCGACCTGGGTAGCGACGTCCGGTTCGGTCGCGATGGGGAGATGAACTTCAGTTGGGACGTGTACCGCACGGAACTGCGGAACCAGTTCCTGACGACGACGCAGTTCGTCTGTCCGAACTTCCAGTACGACGCGACCAGCCCGAATCAGGGCGCGTGCCTCGCAGCTCCGACCCCGACCACCGTCCAGCTCTTCGCCTCGTCGCCGAACAATATCGGGAAGGCGCGCTACGAGGGGATCGAAATGTCGTTGCGCGACCGCCCGACGGTCGGCCTCGGCTATACCGTCCAGGGTGCGCTGCTTCGTGCGTATCCGTACGATCTTGGCCCGTGCTTCTACGCCGGGAACGTCACCCTGCCGGGCGGCGGCGCCCCGCCGGCTCTCGATTGTACGAAGCCGACGGCCAATCTGGGGATCATCAACGGTCAGAACTTCCAGGGCAGCGGCCCCGGCGGCGGTGGATTCTTCGGGATCTCCAACCACGCGATCCCCTACGCGCAGGCGTACGGCGAAATCAACTGGCATGCGGCCAACGGGATGTATGCCGCGTTCGGCGAGCAGCTCTACGGTCACAACAACTCGCTGAGCGTTCCGGCGTTCTGGGTCGCAAATGCGAATCTGCGATTGCCGCTCTCGAAACAGCCGGGTCGGCTCTCGGTCCA
>JANWKW010000029.1 GCA_025451135.1 Vulcanimicrobiia bacterium
ATCTTGCACAAGACGAAGATCGTCCGCGAGGTGCTGGGAGTATCGCTATGAGGCCAGTCGTCACGGTCGCCGCTCTGCTCGCACTGGCCATCGCGCCGGCGGCCGCGCGCGCGTACCATCCGATCGTACCGACCCGCTCCGACACGATCGTGCTGACCGGCAAGACGCTGACCGTCGAGCAGGTCGTCGCGATCGCACGCGATGGGGCTCGCGTCCGTCTGAGCGACGCCGCGACGCGGCGGAGCGCCGACGCGTACGGTCTGCTGATCGAGGCCGCCGCCGAAGGCGTCCCGGTGTACTGGTTCAATCGCGGCGACGGCGCGAACCGCCAGGTCGACATCTTCACGGGCGATCCGCTCGCGCCGGCCAACGAGGCGATGCTGACCGCCCGCGAACTGGCCATCTTCAAGCGCGGCGCCGCGGCCGGCTTCCCGCCCGAGGTCGACTCCGAAGAGATCGTCCGCGCAACCATGGCGATCCGCGCCAATACGATGTCGTTCGAAGCGGCCAGCCCGCAGTTGACGGCGATGCTCGTCGCGCTGCTCAACGACCGCGTCACCCCGGTCGTCTACGCGCGCGGCTCGGTCGGCGAGGGCGACCTGGTCCCGCTCGGCAACATCGGCGCGACCATGGTCGGCGCCGGCGATGCCTACTTCCGCGGGAAGCGCATGCGCGCCGCGGACGCGCTCCAGGAGGCGGGGCTCGCGCCGTTGCGCCCGGGCGTCGCCGACGACAGCGCGCTGACCCCGACCAACGCCTATACGGCGGCGATCGCGACGCTGGCGGTCTACGACGCGAAGCGCGCGCTCGAATGGGCGGACATCGCGTACGCGATGGACTTGCTCGGCATGAACAGCAGCCTTACCCCGATCGCCAGCGGCGTCCAGGCGAATCGTCCGGTCCCGTCGATCGTCGCCGAGGCCGCCCGCATCTCGGAGCTGCTGCGCGGCAGCTATCTCTATGACGCCGATCCCGACCGGATCATCCAGGACCCCGAGAGCCTGCGCGCGTCGGCCCAGCGGCAAGGCGCGGCCTGGGACGCGTGGAGCCGCCTGCACGCGTCGCTGCTGCTGCAGATCAACTCGTCGGACCACAATCCCGCGGTGCTGGTCGGCGCGTCGCCGTCGGATAGCTGGGACATGCGCACGCCGCAGATGATGCAGTTCTACGTCAAAGGCGGACCGCGCAGTCACGGGCAGCACGGGTACGTGCTCTCGGACGCGAACTGGGATCCGTATCCGCTCGCGAACGACATCGAAGCGTTTTCGCTCGCGCTCGCCAACATGGACGTGGCCGTCTCGCAGCGCGTCCGCCGCTTCAAGAGCCGGTTCTTCACGGTCGTCGCGGCCGGCGACGTACTCGGTCCGATCGCCTATCCGCCGCTCCAGGACTACTCCGACTATCTGTCCGGCGACCTGGAGCACCAGGTGAACGTCGCGGCGGAGCCGGTCCATCCGACCGGCCAAGCCTTGATCGGCGACGTCGAGGATCTGCAGGGCGAGGGCGCCCTCAAGGCGTCGCACGCGCGCGCGATGGTCGACGCGACCGACGGCCTGCTGGCGCTCGATCTGCTCAATGGCGCCTATTGGATGGACGTCCGCGCGAAACAGGTGCCGTCGCGCGCCTTCGGCGCGGTGCCGACGGCGGTCTGGCACGCGCTGCGCGCGGTCGTTCCGCTGGACTCCGGGACGGCGCTGCCGCCGCGCCCCAACGGCGTGACCGCGCTCTCGTTCATGCGCGCGCATCCCGCTTCGGAGGTCCTGGCGGAGCGATCGCGATGAGCGCGCGCGTGCTCTTCATCGACAACATCGACTCGTTCACGTACAACGTCGTCCACTTGCTGGCGGCGGCCGGCGCGGTGCCGGACGTGGTCGAGAACGACGACCCGCGGCTGGTGCCCGCGCTCCTGGACGGCTACGACGCGCTGGTCGTCGGGCCGGGCCCGGGGCGTCCGGCGGACTATCCCGCCATGCTGGCGGTGCTGCGGAGCGCCCTGAAGCGGAAGATGCCCGTCCTCGGCGTCTGCCTGGGACTCCAGGCGATCGGCGAGGTCCTCGGCGCGCGGGTCGTCCACGCCCCCCAGCTGATGCACGGCAAGGTCTCGGCGATCGCCCACGACGGGTCGGGCCTCTTCGCCGGCATCCCCTCGCCGCTCGCGGCAACCCGCTATCACTCGCTCTGCCTCGAGGCCGCCAGCCTGCCGCCGGAGCTGCGGGTGACCGCCACCAGCGAGGACGGGGCGGTCCAGGCGATCGCCCATCGCAGCCTGCGGGTCGAGGCCGTCCAGTTCCACCCCGAGTCGATCCTGAGCGAGCGCGGCGAGGACCTCATAAGGAATTTCCTCGCGACGGCCGATAGGTCCAATTGAGACCTCAGGGTCTCGGGCGTCCCAGCGCCCGGCGAAAGGAGTGATCGAAATAACTGGACCTACCATGACCTTATCGGTGTTGCCGAGCAGTGCAGACGTGCTCGCGGGAACGCCGTCGCTCTCGGGCAAGCCGAGACTTTCCAACGCGACCGGACCGAGCTTCGGGACGATCGTGAAGAAGAAAGTCGCGGACGCTTCGACGGCGACGGACGCGAACGCGCAGCTCGCGGCGTTGCTGCAGAACGGAACACCGCTCTCGACGATCGTCGACACGATCGTAAAGGCGGCTGCCAAAGGCGCGAACCTCACGCCCGCGCAGACCGCTCGACTCCGCACGGCGCTCGCACCGCCGGGCACCGCGCCACCGGATCGGCCGGCCGCGGAACAAGTCGCGGCCCTCGTACGGAGACTTCAGACGGTTCTGAACGACGTAGCGAGGGGAACGGAAACGGTACCTGCAGGGCAGCAGAACGACATCGCGGGAAACATCTTGGACGCCGCAGCAACGGCGAAAGACATCCCGGCCCAGGCGCAGACCGCACCGACGACGACCCCGGTCGACCTCGGTTCCCTCGTGCAATCGATATTGGACGCGACCGTAGCGCAGCTGCAGTCGAGCTCCGGCGTTGCCGTCTCCGTACCTCAGCCGCAATCCCAACCCGCTGCCACCGCACCGGCCGCTCCACCGAGCGCGCCGGGCACCGACGCATCCCCCGGCCGCTCGACCGATCTGCTCTCGCGCATCTTGACGCGGGCGATCGACGGAACCGCGCGCGTCGAGGTCGCGACCGGCACGCGGTCGGCCGCCTCGAACTCCGCCGGAACGGCCGCGACATTCGCGCGGCTGATCGCGACGGCCGAACGGGCGGCGCAGAGCGGGAGCGGATCCCGCGACGCCTTCGGCTCGCCCCTCGATCGCGACTCGGCCAAGGCCGGCGTCGCGACGAAGCAGACCGACGGATCGAGCCTGGCGGCTTTCGGGCTGCCCGGCGCCGACCCGCGTACCGCCGATGCGGCGAGCGCGACGTCGACCGGTCCGGCTCCCTACACCACCGTCGATCCCGAGGCGATACTCTCGCAGATCCTCAAGGGCATCGCGGTCAGATCGATCGGCGACGGCGTCCATCAGATGCAGCTGCACCTGCAGCCCGCGCATCTGGGAAGCGTCACGCTCGACCTGCGCGTGGACGGATCGTCCGTCAGCGCCAGCGTCGTCGCCCAGAACGGCGACGTCCGCGACGCGCTCGTCTCCAACCAGCACCACCTCGCGCGATCCTTCGCGGACGCCGGCATGAAGCTCGCGAGCTTCTCCGTCGACGTCTCCGGCGGCGACGCGCGCGGATTCCAACAAGGGCAGAACAACGCTCAAGGCTTCGGCCGTCGCTACGTCGTCCACGAGACGGCCGGCGCGGACGAGACCGATGCGAGCGTCGCGGGCACGTCGTCGACATCGTCGAACGGCTCGCTCGATCTGCTCGACCAATTGGCCTAGGAGAGAACCATGCCGAACACCATCGCCGCGCTGACCACGCAGCCCGCGTCGACGAAACCGTCGTCGCAGGTCGAGAGCCAGCTCGGCGCAGACGCCTTCCTGAAACTGCTGACCACCGAACTGCAGAACCAGGACCCGACCAAACCGATGGACGACACGCAGTCCGTCAGCCAGTTGGCGCAGTTCTCTGCGCTGCAGGCCCAGACCACGCTCTCGACGCAGTTCGCGTCGTTCCAGTCCAACTTCGGCGTCATGCAGTCCGCCGCGCTCGTCGGCCGCAACGTCACGGTCAATACGACCGACAACAACACCGGCTCGACGCTCACCGGTAAGGTCACCTCGATCGCCGTCCAGAACGGCCAGCCGTACTTCACCATGACCGGCACGGACGGGAAACCGGTCGTCGACGGCTCCGGTCAGCCGCTGCTCTTCGCCACCACGCAAATCGTGGGGATCGGCAGCTAGATCGTGGATCCGAAAGATATCAACCTCGGTCCGGTCGCTCCGGGGATCCTCCCCGGACCGCTGCCGCGACCGCAAGGACGGCCGGTTGACATCCCGCCCTCGTCGCAGGACTTCCGCTCGCAGCTCGAGCGCGCGTCCGCCCCGACCGCGGAACCGCTCAAGTTCAGCAATCACGCCCTGCAGCGCCTGCAGTCGCGCAACATCACGCTTTCGGGCGACGACGTGACGCGGATGAACGCGATGGCCGACAAGGCCGCCGCCAAGGGCGCCAAGCAGAGCCTGTTCATGCTTCGCGACGTCGCGATGGTGGTCAGCATCACCAACCGCACCGTCATCACCGCCGTGGACCAGGATTCGATGAAGGAGAACGTCTTCACCAACATCGATTCGGCCGCGGTCATCGGCTAACAACTTCACCGATCCGGGGTGGACCCGATGGGGGCCCCGGCCGCGATGCCGATCGAACGACGCATCGCGGAAACCACTGAAAGGTCACAAGGAATGGCTTTCGACTCATTGTTCACCGGGATCACCGGCTTGAACGCATATCAGAGTTGGATCGACATGCTCTCGAACAACATCGCGAACACGGCGACGACCGGCTTCAAGGGCCAGCGCATGACGTTCGCGGACATGTTCTACACCAGCCAGGGCTACGCGTCGGGCCCGAGCGCGACCCGCGGCGGCGTCAACCCGCAGCAGCTCGGCCTGGGCGTCAAGGTCAACAGCGTCGACACCCAGTTCGCCCAGGGCGGACTCGAGACGACCGGCGTCAACACGGACCTCGCCATCAACGGCGACGGGTTCTTCGTGATGCGCAACGTTGACGGCTCGTCCGCGCCGGTCTACACCCGCGACGGCGCGTTCTCGCTCAACTCGAACGGCCTGCTCTACGATCCGGCGTCGGGTATGGCGGTCCAGGGATACACCGCGAACTCCCAGGGCGTCGTCAGCCAGAACGGCGTGCTCGGCAACATCACGGTCCCGCTCGGCATCCAGTCCGAGGCGACCGGCACCGGTTTCGGCGCGAAAGTCGGTCCGAACACCGGCGACAAGGTGTTCGACATGCAGATGGTCGGCAATCTCGACCAGTCGCAGTGGTCCGCACAGCAGCAGTTCGTCGCGAGCGGCGCCGGCGTCCCCGGTACCTCCAAGACGATCTCCACGACGATCTACGATTCGCTCGGCAACGCCCACGCGATGACGCTCGTCTACACGCCCGACGCGACCGGCGCGACCGCGGCCTCGAGCGGTCTGCCCGCGACCGTGAACGACGCATCCGGCAACGCGGTCGCCCCGGCGACGCGCTGGCAGGTGCAGGCGTACTTCGCCGACGGCACGCAGGTCGCCGGCGCGGCCGCCACGGCGGCGGCCCCGTACACGGTCGGCTACGCGTTCTTCGACAAGACCGGCCAGTACATCAACACGTCGGGCGTCACCAATCCGGCGCTCGCGACCGACACGCACGCGGCCGGAAACCCGGTCTCGATCGCGACCGGCGATCAGCTCAACATCACCCAGTGGGGCAACGGTCTGAGCAACCTCGCGACCTCGCCGACGGCGGGAGGCGCCGCACCGGCGACCGGTCCGATCGGGATCGATTTCGCCGACAACACGTCGCTGGCCGGAGACTCGACCGCGACCGTGATCTCGCAGAACGGTTTCGCATCGGGAACCCTCTCGAACATCACGATCAACCAGGACGGCAGCGTCCAGGGCGCCTTCACCAACGGTCAGGTCCGGACGCTCGCGCAGATCGCGCTGGCCACGTTCCAGAACGAGGGCGGCCTCAGCCGTTCGGGCGGCAACGCCTTCGCCCAGACCAACGCCTCGGGCCTGGCCCAGGTCGGCATCGGCGGCGTCGGCCGCTTCGGCGGCATCGTCTCCGGCAGCCTCGAGCAGTCGAACGTCTCGCTGGCCGATCAGTTCACCAAACTGATCGTCGCCCAGCGCGCTTTCGAAGCCAACACCCGCGGCATCACCACCGCAGATCAGAATCTGCAGACGGTCATCAACCTGCGGGCCAGCGAGAACTAAGGATCGTCTCGCCCCGACGATGTGACACGGATGTCGGCGCGCCGGGGGCCTCCCAGCCCCCAGCGCGAACCCTCCCTCCA
>JANWKW010000030.1 GCA_025451135.1 Vulcanimicrobiia bacterium
ATCGCAGGCGACGATCAGGGCGCGCAGGCGCCGGCCGGTCTCGCCCTGATCGGCGTACGCGTCGTCGCCGCTGCGGCGGACGGCGGCGATAGGCGAGGCGGCGTGGAGCGCGCGCACCAGCAGGCGGGCGAGCGGATCGGTGGCCAGGCGCTGCGGGCGGCCGGCGTTGCGCAGCAGGCGGCGCACCTCGCGATTGCTCCACGGACGCGCGGGGCGCCTTACGCGGGCCTGACGTTCGTATGCATCGGGTTCCAGGTAGACGGAGTCGATCATGGGGTTGGCCGTTCGCCGCGCGCACCTGGAACGGCGTTCGCACGGCACAATTCGGGCACGTCGCAGAACGTGCCGACTATGTGCCTGAGCGGAGGCTGAGACGCGTGGTATCGGAACGGTGCGGAATCGCGTGCGAACTGCCACGCGTATGCAGCACAAGGAGCATCATAACGATATGCGATCTCGCATCCTCAGATGGATGACCGCGATCATCGTCGCTCTCTCACTCGTCGGCGGCCAGGTAACATGGGCACTGGCCGGCACGACGGGCGGATTGAGCGGCGTGGTCGCGGATCAAAGCGGGGCGCCCGTAGCGGGCGCGACCGTCACCGTCATCTCTCCCTCTCAGTCGGCGTCATCGACGACCGATGCGGCCGGACGCTTCCGGTTCCTCTCGCTGGCTCCCGACACGTACGTCGTCTCGGTGGCCAAAGACGGATACAATCCGGTCACCGTCAGCGGGCAGACGGTCTTCGCGGATAATTCCCAAAGCGTCGGCGTGACGATCACCAAGTCGATCACCGAGATCGTCAAGGTCAGCTCGCGCGCGACCGGCAGCCTGGTGAAACCGGGCACCACGGCCGACGTCTACTCGGTCAACGCGCAGACGCAGAGCACGCTGGCCGGCATCGGCGGCGGCTTCAACCTCAACAGCGCGTACTCGGCGATCTACTCCCAGCCGGGCGTTTCCGGCATCGTCGGCAATGCGGGCCAGGGACAGATCTTCTACATCCGCGGCGCGAGCTACAGCCAGACGGGCTACGAGTTCGACGGCGTCCCGGTGAATCGCGCATTCGACAACTACAACGGCAACTCGCTCTCGAACCTCGGGCAGCAAGAGCTTCAGGTGTACACGGGCGGTTCGCCGTCGTCGGGGACCTCGGCGACGCTGGGCGGCTACGTCAACCAGGTCATCAAGACCGGCACCTATCCCGGCTTCGGCACGTTCCAGCTGGGCGGCGGCACCCCGACCTTCTACCATAAGTTCCAGGTCGAGACCGGGGGAGCATCGCCCAACCGCATGTTCTCGTACTACCTGGGCTTCCAGGGCTACGACCAGGGCTACCGCGTGGTCGATAACAGCAACGGCGCGTCCCTGCTGACCGACGGCAACGGGCCCGACGGGTTCTTCGGTTCGTCGGCGTCGACGTATCTGTTCTGGAACACCGGCCATTTCGGCAACGGCACGTTCAATACGTGTCCGAACCAGGACGGCACGCTCGCGCCGCCGGGCTCCGCGCCCTCCGGCTACGACGATACGACGCCGATCTGCGCCGCCTTCGCGGTTCCGGCGGCCGGGTATCTCTCGAACACCTCGGACCGCGAGGTGATGGCGAACTTCCACTTCGGCCTGCCGCACAAGAACGACGGCGGCCGGGACGACGTGCAGCTGCTCTACAACTCCGGTTCGGTGCATTCGGTCTATAACGACAGCATCAACGACCAGGGCGGCAACGCGCTCTACCAGCGCGCGTTCAACTTCATCTCGCCCGATCCGTACGTGTTCGCGTGCGCCCTGCAGAGCGCGCTCAACGGACTCTACACCAACGGCCACTGCCCCTCGCACGGCAGCGCGTCGGTGTGGTCGTATCAGGACGGCTATATCTTCGCGCCGGGGACGCGGTTCGGCCAGGCCGCCAACACGGCGACCGTGGCTCCGTACTACTTCCCCAACACGCCGACCAACCGCGCGCTGTACTCGGCCCTGCCGGTAGATACCCGCAGCGGTACGTGGAACGACGTCGGCATCGTGAAGCTCCAGTACCAGAAGAACCTCGGCGCCAACGCGTACGCGCGTCTGTACGGCTATTCGTTCTACTCGGACTGGCTGCAGAACAACCCGAACTACGCCTCGCTGGTGTACGGTTCGGCCGGCGGCTACGCCGGCGGCGAGTTCGGCGCTCCCTCGTCCAACTACGAGCTGAACACCCACTCGCGCGGCTTCTCGCTCGAAGTGGCCGACCAGTTAAACGCGCAGAACCTGGTGCGCTTCACCGCGAACTACGTGACCGCGACGCTGAACCGGTTCAACAACAGCACGTGGCTGGCGAACTACGAAGGCACCCCGGCGACCAGCCTGGCGGACTCGGCGGGCAACTGCTACAACCGCAACACCGGCGCGCTCGCGTCGTGCTTCTCGTCGAGCTCGGGCGGCTCGTACGTCGCGAGTCCGACCTACGGCGGCGTCGGCCCGACGGCCGGCCACGCCGAGACCGCCTGCGGCTATCTGCCGGCGGCGTCGGCCGCATGTCTCGCGAACGCGTCGTACATCGTGACGCGCCCGGGCGGCGTCGGCACGACCAACAACGTCGTGCCGAAGTTCACGTACCTCTCGCTCGAGGACGAATGGCGTCCGAACGACCGACTTGACCTCAACATCGGGCTGCGAGCGGAGCGGTACGAGTACGATCTGCCCAACTCGAACACCCCGGAGCTGAACTTCTGGTTCAACGCCGCGTCGCACATCTATTGCTACGACCCGGTGACGCTCCAGCCGATCCTGGCGCCGGTCTCGCCAGTGGCGCCGCCGCCGCCCGGCCCGATCACGACCGCGCCGGGCGCGGCCTGCCCGGCCGGTCCTTCCGGCCAGCCCGGCCTCCATCCCGACGGCCTGAGCGGACATCAGCTGTTCACGGCTGCGAGTCCGTCGTCGCTCTCGCACACGTCGGTCTCGCCGCGACTGGGCGGCACGTTCACGATCAACCCGGATACCGTTCTGCGCTTCTCGGCCGGCCGCTACACGCAGCCGACGCCGGCCGCGTTCGAGCAGTATCTCAACGCCTACGGCCGGAGCGCGGCCAACACCGACTTCTCGCGGTTCTTCGGATTCGGGTTCACCAATCCGGCCCACGACAATCCGGTGCAGACCTCGAACAACTTCGACTTCTCGCTGGAGAAGCACCTCAAGGGCACGGACATCACGCTCCGGGTCTCTCCGTTCTACCGCTACACCACCCACCAGGCGATCTCGGTGCCGCTCGGCCCGAACTTCGTCTCGGCGGTGAACCTGGGGACGCAGAAATCGCAAGGCGTGGAGTTCCAGATCCAGAAGGGCGATCCGTCGCGAGACGGCATCTCCGGAGCGATCTCGTACACCTACACGAGCGCCAAGATCCGTTACGAGAACGCCCCCAACGGACGTAACGCGATCGACAGCATCAACGACTACATCAACGCCTACAACAAGCTGACGCAGGCGGGCGGCGGCGCGGCGTGCTACTCGACCACGGCGACCGACTCGCTCGGGCAGAACGCGCCGGACCCGGGCTGCGCGGCGAACTCGATCCGGAATCCGTACTACGCGGCATCGGCCCAGCCGCTGCTCGACCGGACCGGATTCTACCCGACCTACCCGAACTCGCCGCCGAGCGACGCCTATCCGGCATACGCGGGCGAGAGCGTGGTCACCGCGACGGCTCCGAACATCTTCACGGGCTTCGTGCAGTGGAAGCACGCACGGCTCGCGATCGCTCCGAACTTCATCCTGCAGCAGGGTGGGGCGGGCGGAATGTACGGAACGCCGCTTTCGGTGATCGGCACCGATCCGCGCACCTGCGCCTCGAATCAAGGGACGCCGAACAACGGCTATCCGGTGATCGCGGGCTCGGGCACGGCCGGCCAGTACTCCAACGACTACAGCTGCGCCGCATCCCTCGGAACGCCGAACGGTTACCTGGCCATCCCAGATCCGTACACCGGGAAGTTCGACTCCGAGGGCGCGTTCACGCAGCCGTGGCAGTTCAACCTCGGCGCCCAAGTGCGGTACGACTTCTCGTCGCACATCACCGGAACGCTGAACATCGCGAACATCTACAACCGCTGCTTCGGCGGCTCGAAAGAGCCGTGGTCGTCGGCATACGCACCGAACAAGTACATCTGCGGTTACGCGGACAACACCGGCGCCTTCGTCGGCACGCAGCCCGGCGCCGGATTCTTCTTCGGGAACTCGCCGCACTCGGCGGCGAACGGCACGGTCGGCTATCCGAAGGTGTACGACTACCCGTACGCGCCGTTCAATCTGAACATCCCGGTCCAGGCGTACTTCCAGCTCGACATCAAGCTGTAGGCACGCGGGGTCCCTCGCAGGGAACAGGGGGTACGGCGTTCGCGCCGTACCCCTTTGCTATGAGCGTGCGGGAGGTGGTCGCGGCGGCCGGTCTGGGGTTCGCGCTGGCGGCTGCGCCGGCGCCGTCGCCGACGATGATCCCGTCGCCGACGCCGTCGCCGTACCGGGTGATCATCACGACCAAATCGCACTACGAGCCGGCGCCGCTGTTCTTGCCGACGCCGCCGCCGGACGTGCTGGCGCGCACGAAGTACGTCTACGAGGCGCACCTCTCGAACGCGCGGGCGTGGCTGCCGTTCATGGCGGCGGCTCCCGAAGAGCGGTACGTGAAGATGTACGTGACGTCGGTGAAGCGAGTGATGGGCGTGCAGTTCTGCCGCGGCTGGGTGGTGCGGGTGCCGGTGGCCGGACATGGAGGGCCGCTCGTGGACGAGGACGCGACGTTCGTGTGTTCGCGTAGGATGCGGCCGTACGCGCGCGGCGCGACGCCCGAACCCCAACAAACTGTACCTCCGAACTGATTGAAGGCCGCGAGCGAGTGGGTATGCTCGAGGTGGAGGGCTCTTTTCGATGGATGTGGCGATCGATCGCCCGGTCGACGGCTTGACGGATGAGCAAGCCGATTTTCACCTGGACGTGTTGACGGACGCGGTGCGCGCGGCCGAGACGTATTGGAAGAACTTCTTGTGGAAGCGGTCGCACGAGGCGTACGCGCCGTCGGCGATGCTGATCGAGCGGTATGCGGCGCGCTACGGCGCGGGCGGTGTCGAGGAACTGTGGAGCGGCTGGTTCGCGACGCTGACGAGCGACGAGTATTTCGTCGTGCTGGCGGGCGTGGATATGGAGCGGATCGGCGAGCGGTACGGACGGTCGTCGCACCGGAGTCCATAGGGCGGCGACGGCGCGGGGGCGTTCGGCGGTCCCTCGACTTCGCTTCGCTACGCTCGGGATGACAGGGGCGGACAGTAGGCGTTGTGGCGGTCCCTCGACTTCGCTTCGCTACGCTCGGGATGACAGGGGCGGACAGTAGGCGTTGTGGCGGTCCCTCGACTTCGCTTCGCTACGCTCGG